>JABJAL010000044.1 GCA_018669005.1 Nitrospinaceae bacterium | reverse complement strand
GTGATTCCGGTGATTAATACGCGCTCTGACATCAAGTTTCCTCTCAAAAGGATTTAAAATAGCGGGGGAATCCTACCGGGTGCGGCATTGATCGGTCAATGAAGTTAAAGGGAATGTTTTCGTTGCCTACACCGGTTTGTGTGGCAAGACATGCAGTTTAATCTTGAGGGATATTAAAATTTAATTTCCTCGAGCAACTCGTTTTCATTCAAGAATTGACGAATCTCGCCGGTGCTCAACGATTTTTCAAGATCGGAGCGATAGGGTTTTGTTACCTTCTGGGGTGTTTCTCCCGCATATTCGTAATCGATGCCGGAATAGACTCCGCGAAAGGCAGGAAGGATCACAAATTGCTCCTCAAGCTCAAGGCTCCTATTTACCTCCTCCTCGCTCATAAGCTCTTCATGTATTTTCTCGCCGGCTTTTGCTCCGATGATTTTCAGGCCAATTGAATCTGGTGCGTGGCCATATTTGGGTGAAAGTAAATCGATGGTGGCGCTGGCCAAATCGGGAATGGCGACCACCGGCATTTTTGTCACAAATACTTCGCCGCCATGTGCAAGCTCCATCGCCCGAATAACTAACCTCACTGATTGTTTGGGGGTCATGACAAAACGGGTCATTTTATTGTCCGTTATCGTAACATCCTCGCCGTTCATTATTTGTTTTGCGAATACTGTTAACACAGAGCCGTGCGAGCCAATGACGTTACCAAAACGACTGCATGCGAAAATTGTTTTTGAATTCGACGCAATGCTGTTCGCGGCGGTAATCAGGCGCTCTCCCATTAATTTTGTGGTGCCCATCACGCTGGTGGGGTTCACGGCTTTATCGGAGCTCATGAAAATCACACGCTCCACGTTATTGTGCAGTGCCGCTTTTACAATATTTTGTGTTCCCAGAACATTTGTCTGAACAGCCTCGAACGGGGAACGCTCGCAAACGATGACATGTTTTAAACCCGCTCCGTGAAATACCAAGTCGATATCGAACATCACGCTGGCAACACGGTCGAAATCACGCACATCACCTAGGTGTACGCTGAAATTTGCGTATTCGGCAAATTCGTTTTCAAGGAAAAAAACACCTGTCTCGTCTTTGTCGAATGCAGATACATGGCCTGCATTCTTTTCTAGTAATGTGCGAACCAACTCGTGTCCGACTGTTCCACAGGCCCCTGTTACGAGTATTTTTTTATCTTTAAAGTCCCAATCCATGAAAACTCCTGAAATTAAAAACCTCTGGGTAATGCGTACTTTCAGCGAATGCTATATTCACTGGCCGGTCGAGTGTTGGGTGAATTATGAAGCAACTATCATCATTGTTCAAATTTTGGCAGCCTCCCTTTTGGGTATAGTCACTTTACAGGGAATTGCGCCCAAGGCTAGGTGGCCAACGTGATTTTATCGCTGGTGTGAGATAGGGTGGCGTTATCAAATAATGCTGGTCGCAAGAGCTGTATGGTTTTTGGGTCGTTATTTCGTATTGGCGCCGCTTATATTTTTCGATGCCACGCAAGGAGATAATCATGGAAGTAGGCGAGATATACATTGAAGGCCTGGGAAGGATCAACGGTATCCTGCACCGCTCGCTCGAGGGCGCATCGGGCGAAATGCTCTGCCGAATGCCTGCGCCGCATTCCAACTCGATGGCCTGGACGGCCTGGCACCTGACCCGGGTTCACGACGACCACATGGCGGATTTGGCCGCGGTCCCTCAATTGTGGACGAGTGAGGGATGGCATGACAGCTTTAGTATGCCCCCTGATGATGCGGAAACGGGACAGGGGCACAGCTTTGAGGAAGTTGCCGCCTTCAAGGTCGCCTCAGCCGATCTCCTTCTCGGCTATGCGGACGCCGCGCTAGAGCGAAGCAAAAAATACCTTGCCGGGCTGGGACCCGCCGATCTTGATCGCGAACTCGATGAGCCGCAGTACGATCCCCTGCCCACCCTCGGGGTGCGGTTGGTGAGCATCATAGCCGACAATACCCAGCATGCTGGCCAGGTGGCGTATCTCAGAGGTTTTTTCGAGGAAAAGCGCTGGGGTAGGGCTTAGGCAGGAGGGAAAAACCGAAATTTTGTAGCTGTTTCAAGGTTTTTCAACGGGTGTGGTTTTCTTGATGTTGAAAATTTTCCTCGACGCTTCCAATCAATTTTGCTAGCCCTGTTTATTATCCCGAGTTGCTTTTGCTCCAGGGCACTTTCGGGGAAATTGCCTACCGGCTTGTTGTGTCTTGCGTGGGAATCATTTTCATTGTGATGGCGGCAATGGGGTATGGCCGCGCTCTATTGCGAACCAATGATCGAATTATCATGGTGGCGGCGGCGATGTTTCTTTTCCTTCCCTCGCCGTGGCTAAATGTTTTGGGTCTATTGGTGGGGGCATGGCATATGAAAATTAGGCAAAACGCGTCAGAGGGAAGCGCCGCGTCCTCTGGTTAAAGCTGAAAGTATTTCCCGCCCCCGATAGCGGCTAATCTGCCTTCGTGTATTCTTCGTATTTGGCTTTGAGATGCGCGGTGATTTCATCAGCATCCTCAGCGTCGTTGTGGTCCTGGGCGAGGTTACCGTTGCCGGAGGGACTTTTGGCCGCGAACATGACAACCCGCTCGTCGATAATGATGCCTGCGTGCTTGGTGTTTCTGGGGATGTGCACTAGATCGCCGGGCCCGATGATTCCTTCCTCCTCGCCGAGCACCATGTACTGCCTCCCCTCGACGATGTAAATAAACTGCTCCTCGTTGGGGTGGAAATGGGGCCGCGAAATTTTGCCTTTCTCGTAGGTGGCAAATCCTACCTTCATCAATTCGCCCGCCAAGCCCTGAAACTTGCCCATGGGCTGGGCGGAAAGATTAGCTACCTCCATCTCCGATCGCTTGTAAAATGGCATTGTTCCTCTCCTATATTAGAATAAAACCCGTTGAAAATAATAATTTTCGTAGTGAGTTCGTCTGCCTGCTGCCCATTTTCATCTAATATATGTAAGAATTATTTAATATTCAAATTCTGGTCGGAGAGATGAAGATCGTTTTCACTCACTCGTTTTTTGTTGGGCATTATTAAATTAGAGGTGACGATGGATTTTTCCCTTACTGATGAGCAAAAGGCACTTCAAAAGCTGGCCCGAGATTATGCTGAGCAACATGTTCGGCCCGTCGCGGCCGGGTTTGATCGTGAGCAAACACCCGAGGATTGTATTCCTTCTGATGTCGTTGAGGAAGGCGCGAAACTCGGTTTCCGAACCCTAGCGCTTTCCGAGGAACGAGGCGGCGGTGGCGCTGACATGCTCACGCTCTCTATCGTAGGCGAAGAGCTTGGCGCGGGCGACCTCGGGGTGGCCGCAACCTTCGATCAAACTTGGAAATTCACTCCCATCATCGAGCACTGGACCAACGAGGAGCAGAAGGAAAGATTTCTCCCATCATTTGTCTCCGATGATCGGTTTCATCTTGCGACTTGTATGACGGAGCCCGATGCCGGGACGGACCACGTTTTGCCCCATGCGGAGGTGGGTGCCGGCATCCAGATGCGCGCCGAGCGCGACGGCGACAACTACCGCCTGAACGGCACCAAACAATTTATCAGCAACGGGGGCACCGCCAAGCTTTATATTGTTTACACCCGAACCGACAAGACGCAGGCCGGTCTTGCGGGTATGACCCCGTTCCTGGTGCCGGCAGACACTCCCGGTTTCACCGTTAGCCGCATCCACGACAAGATGGGCCGTCGTCTATTGAGCAACGCGACTCTTATTTTCGAGGATGCCCAAGTGCCCGTCGCCAACCGCCTGGGGGAGGAGGGCGGGGCCGAGGCTCTTCGCAACAGCCGAACGGCACGGGGAAGGGGGGGCTACGGCGCCACCGTGCTGGGAACGGGCCGGGCTGCTTTTGAGGAGGCTGTGCGCTATTCGCAGGAAAGGGTGCAGGGCGGCAAGCCCATCGGCCAGCATCAGGCCGTTGCCCAGATGATTGGCGAGATGTACACGCGGCTTGAGGCGGCGCGCTCGGTGCTCTGGCGCACTTCCTGGGCGGTGGACCACGCCGAGGAGTACGATCCGAAGATGTCCTGGCTCACTAAAGTGGTTTGCTCCGAGGCTGCGTATGAGGTCTGTCGCCTGGCGCTTGAGGTTCACGGCGGAATGGGCTACATGCGCGAGTGTCCCATCGAAAAGTATCTCAGGGATGTTATTTCCTTTTTACATGGCGCGGGGAACAACCATATTTTCCGCATTAAGATTAGTTCTCGGATCACTGGACTGTCGCTTGAATAGTGGTCGGGGGATGTAGGTCTGATGTCTTTTTCTTAAACGAGGGGAGGAAAAGAAAATGGAATACACCACAGATGAAGCAAAAGCGTATTGCAGAGAAAAGATGACAGGCGTCTGGGCGGCGCTCACCACTCCGTACACGCCGAGCGGCGAGATTGACGAGGCGGGGCTCCGCACTCTGGTGCGCACCTGCATTGACGATCTTAAAATCGACGGATTTTTCTGCAATGGTCTTATGGGCGAGTACTGGGCGCTTTCGGTTGAGGAGCGCAAGCGTGTGCAGCACATCGTTTGCGAGGAGAGCCGGGGGGGAGCCCAAACCATCCCACACACCCCGCAAGTCACCATTAAGGAAGCTGTCGAGTTGACGAAACACGCCGAGGAGGTCGGCGCCGACTACGCGATTATGATCAATCCCGTCTATGGGGCCCATGACGACGACGAAATTTTTCTCTACTTCAAAACCATCTGCGAGCAAATTGAAATCGGGCTCTCGCTTTTCAACCAGCCGAAATCGGGCACGACGTTGAGCCCCGAGCTCATCGAGCGCCTCGCGGGCCTCGAAAATGTTTGCTGTGTCAAAAACGCTGTGCCCAGCATGGCACACCAAGCGGAGGTTCGCCGCCGGGTGGGCGATGAGATTGTCGTCTGCGATCCGGACGAGGAGCGTTTCCTGGTTGGTTACGCCCATTTGGGGATGCAGGTGCACATGTCCTCGCCGACGCCTTTTCTCTATCAGGTGCCGGGCTATACCCCGATTCGCGACTACTACGAGGCGGCAAAGGCAGGCGACATGGAAAAGGCCGCAGCGATTAACTACTCGCTTGAGCCGCTTCGGGCTGTCCGTAAAAAATACTTCACGACGGGCCCCAACGGCCGGACGACGGCCTACCTCAAGGAGTGGACCGATGTGCTGGGCCTACCCGCAGGCGGTGTGCGGCCTCCTGTCGTATCGCTCACGGCGGCCGAAAAACGTGCGTTTAGAAAAGACCTTGAAGCGACGGGAATACTGGATAAAGGGAAATAGCCGCTTTATTACACGGTTGACATTTCCTTTGGCGGAATAAAGATTTTTTGAATGTCAGGTTGCATCTGGATGCGATGGAAAAGTTCTGGTGCCCGGATGGAAAACCGTGAGGCGGGGTGGTTGTGAGCGGATTTGTTGTTGCAATCTCCCTGGGAGCGGCGTTCCTGCTTGCGCTTCGGGATGTTTTTGGCCGCATGGCGGTGCGTGGTATTGACTCAGTCGTCGGGACGGGGGCCACGGCGATTTTCGGCATGATGGTCCTCGTGGCGGTTTCTCTGATACAGGGAGATTTTGCCGAGGCCCCGTTTATTTGGGGATGGCCCCTGGTAATCATCGGCCTGGCCGGAATTTTTCGAATTGTGCTCGCGCGCACGTTTCTTTTTGCTGGTATGAAGCGCATCGGCGCGGCGCGGGTAAGCTCGCTGGCCACGACGAACACGTTTTTCGCAATTCTGCTCGGGATTATTTTCCTCGGCGAGCGCATAACCGTTGTCTCGGGCGGTGGCGCCGCGTTGGTGATACTCGGTTGCGTGCTGCTCACCCAGAGCCGAAGCGGTGAGACCGAAGGCGGTGCGGCAAAGAATTTTGTCATAGGTGTGGGGCTGGCGCTCCTGAGCGGCTTTTGTTTCGGGGCGGCCACGGCGATGGCCAAGGCGGTGTTGGCGGATTTTCCATCACCTAACTTTGCGAATGTCTACGCCAATGCCATTGCGATAGTGGCCTACCTTCCGCTCATGGGCGGGCGAAACCCTGCCTCTCAAGTAAGGGACTGGACGCTAAAAACATGGGGGCTTCTGGCGCTTACGGGCTCATGCGCAAGCCTAGGCGTTTCGCTGATGTATGTAGCGCTGGCACATGCACCGCTGACCCTCGTTTCACCGCTGACGCAGTCGAGGCCACTTTTTGTCGTCGCGATTTCCGTTTTATTCTTGCAAGCCCATGAGGTGGTGAATTTTCGGGTGGCGGCTGGCGCCATAACGGTTGTTATGGGAACAGTCCTTTTGGTTATTGGGTAGCATGCTTGCCGGATGGCCAAGTAATTTTTTTGAATTTTCGGGATAGAATTTTTTTACCTTTTTCAGAAAGGGTGCTTCAATGAAAGCGATGAGAGTGCATGCATACAGCGACACGTTGAAAGAGCCCATGGTTCTCGATGATATACCGGTGCCCTCCCCCGGGCCGGGCGAGGTTTTGGTCAAGGTGAAGGCCATCGGCGTGAACCCGGTTGATCTTTCGATACGAAGAGGGCTGCCCAACTATGTTTCTCATCTTAAACTGCCCCATGTGCTGGGTAGTGAAATTTCCGGCGAAGTGGAGGCGTGCGGCGAGGGGGTATCAAACTTCTCGAAGGGTGAAAAAGTTTTTGGCTATTGCTCGACAAGAGATGCTTATTCCGAATACGCATTGTTGAGAGAAAATTGCGCCTCGCTCATGCCCGAGGGCGTGTCGTTCACAGAGGCGGCGGCGCTTTCTGTGGGCTTTCAAACTGCCTGGCACGCTCTGGTTATTCAGGCAAAAGTTACGGCGGGCGAGACAGTGCTCGTCCATGGCGGGGCTGGTGGCGTGGGTATCGCCACCATTCAACTGGCCAAAGCGCTTGGCTGCCGCGTTCTCACGACTGTGAGCTCAAAGGAGAAGGCCGAATTTTGTCTCTCCTATGGCGCAGACGAGACTATCAACTATCGTGAGGAGGATTTTCCCTCCCGCGTCATGGCGTTGACCGGGGATGTGGGTGTGAATGTTATCGTTGATGTTGCTGCGTGCGAGAACTTCAGCAAGAACCTTGAGGCGGCGGCGGTCAAGGGCCGGGTAGTCATCGTCGGGATGGGAACCGGAAAAGGCCCGATGACGACGGTCAATGTCTCGGGAATGATGGGAAAAAATTTGGCCGTCTATGGAATATCGGCCAGAAACCTCACGCCGGTCATTTCGGAGGTAATCGCGGGTTTGAATAAAATGTGGAAGACGCATAATCTGCGTGTTCCCGTTGACCGTGAGATGCCGTTTGAGCAGGCCAACGAGTGTCATGATGTTTTGCTGAGCGGTAAGTTTTTCGGTAAGTTGGTTTTGACTTTCTAATTGCCATAAAAATTCAGTTTCGTTTTTTGCTGTCCCCACGAGGGGGCATCACTCTTAAATAGAAAGGGATAACTATGTCCTATCGCATAGAAATGACAGAGGTTAAGGGAAGTCCGATGGAGGTTTTTCTGTTCGAGCCCGAAGGGGCCGGGCCGCATCCGGGGCTTGTACTGTGCCAGCACATTCCCGGTCATCAGGGCATTGAGCAGGATCCGTTCACCATCAAGACGGCCGAGCGCTTTGCCGAGAACGGTTTTGCCGTATCGATTCCGTTTCTCTATCACTGGTGGCCCAAGGAGGACGCAATGGACGCCAAACGCGATGAATTCAACGATGCCCAGACGGCCCCCGATCTTCTCAAAGGCTTTGAGGTGCTCTCGGCTCTGGATAGCGTGGACAGCGAGCGCATTGGAATCGTCGGCCACTGCTGGGGCGGGCGCGTGTCCTGGCTGGGTGCCTGCACGAACCCACTTTATAAGGCGTGTGCCGTGTTCTACGGCGGCGGGGTCAAGGAGGTTCGCGGAGAGGGAAATCCCCCGGCAGTCGAGTTGACCGCGAAGATTCCCTGCCCGCTCGTTGGGTTTTTCGGGAACAACGACAAGAACCCCTCACCGGAGGATGTGAACGACTATGAGGCTGCACTAAAAAATGCGGGGGTCGATTATGTATTCCACCGCTACGACGGGGCCGGACACGCCTTCCAGTGGGAAGATAACGCGGACCGCTACGGCGCCTCGGCAAGTGATGATGCCTGGGTGAAAGTGGTGGATTTCTTCAATGAGAAGTTGAAGTAGTAGCAGCGGTCAGGGCGATCTATTGCCGCACAAAATTCTGGGCGGCCCAGCGGACCAATACACAGAACTGTAACGGAGATACGTCCATTAGGTACAGAACTCCCATAGGGGGTGATCTAATTATTTTTAGCCAGTGCTAAATAAAATTAAATAAAATATCAATTGGAAGTTCATTGAATTTTATTTGGAAAATTACTCTATGTCTCATTATGACATCCTCCAAGTTGAGGGGTCTAAGCTTTCGTCCCAACTGATAAGGGCCCGAGGGATTCCTGCCTTTTTCACAGCGGTCTTAGCAGTATTTGTGGCCAATGCGCCTCTGATTTCTCTCTTATCATTTTTCATAGGCGGTGTTGTTTTTTTTGGTAGCTCTCAGCTCTTCCACTACTTCTGGAAACTCACTTCACATACTTACCGACAATGGGTTGAACGTTCCAATCAAATCGCAACAGAAATTGCTAGGCTTCGCAAGCGAATTGGTGATATTTTCGACAGGTATCCCGCCAGGAAAAAAGGGGAGCAGTTCAAGAAATCCTACGATCTGGCAGGTAAGTCTCTATCTGATTTGGAAGAGACGCTGGCTGTGGGTATGCACAGAGAGGGACGGGAGGTATTTGTTACTGCATTTATGCGTAAGGGAATCGCCGTTCGTGTCACTGCTTCAATAGGTTCCCTGAACCGCTGTTCCGCTGCAGACAACCCAGTTAGATGGAAGGATCATGTCTACAGATTGAAATGCGATGAAATTCGGCAATATCACAACCATCCCGAGTATAACGGCAAGACACAACCATCAACCTTAGATTTCAAATCGGCGATCTTGATCAAACCATTGCTAGGTCAGCACGCCACTAAGCTCCGCTCGCTCATTATCTATTGGAACAAAATACGCGAGTGGAAAATACTTGAGTACGATGGCAAAGGACAATATTGGAACCAATCCGAGTTTGATGCTGCCGTCCAACAGCAGGTCTCAACTGACCACCGATAAACACTCTAACAGGGGTTACTTCCAAAGGTTGTCATTTCTTGTAGCAAGGGACCCAAAGAATTAGCTTCTGACTGCCGAAAGCCGGTTTGAACTAAATAAAACCCCCGCCTGGCTACCGGGCGGGGGTTTTTGTTTTAACTAAAAGTTGGAAAAAATCGCGAAAATCAAATAAGAAAAGCACGAAAAACCTAAATCAAAAACACCCCTGAATAATTATGGGGATTTCCCCTATAATTCCACCCTCGTTTTATGATCTTTTTGGGTTTTTTCGGGCCTCTTTTCGCAGCATTCCCTAGCATTTTTGCAGTTGGTTATACCAGTGCGTCATAATTGTTTTGCTTCATCCAATGATTCAGAACGTTTCAATAGGACAGAAACTTGTCCAGCCGCAATTGCTTTTTCCTGATCTTCAGAGAGGGTGTAGGAATAAACAGGCTTCTCCGTTTCTGCCGCAAGTAGGGCCGTTCCGACGTGTTCATCGTCAATATAAATTTTAACGAAATATATTCCTGGTCCTGGAACTGTCATGATCAAATCACCATGAATGGGGGAAACAATGCAACTTGAGGAGGCCTCGATGGAAGCGGTGTTAAAGGGATGTTCTTCTCTGGTTGCGGCATTGACCAATGACAACCGGACTTGATGGGGACCGGGTGAGAACCGAAAGGCACTTGCGACGTGGACGCGACTTCTTAATGGGTAGGCCTTCGAATATATGACCAGAAACTGGTTTTTAAATTTCAATTTCGTGTCCTCGATGCTGCAACCCTGGCACAGGTGGAAATATACTAAAGTTCCCGTTCCCTTTCCCTCGATAACAGGATCGGAGCAATTCCGGTGGAGGGCCAGAATCTTTTCTGTAAGTGTGTTGTGAAATTGCTGTCGTTCTCTTGGACTGCCGAGAGCCGGCTCTTCAACCGTACCGAAATACAACGCTCGCCTACCCAAGAATTCTCCGTTTAAATGGCATTCCAGAAACACTGGACCCGGGCGCTCAATTGAGAGTGGAAATTCGATAAAGAGGTCCTGTTCTTCTGGGGCGTAGTTAATGGTGAAATCACTGGAAAATACCTCTTTCTTTGAGCCTTCCTGTTCCAAAAAGAATTCGAGTGGATATGTGCCCGCTGGCCCCCAGAATCCAAGAGCGACTCGATTGGGAAAGGTTATAGGATATCGAACAGCTGCCATTTGTGAATAGATGCCTCGAAATTCTGCTGTCCCGACATCGAGCTGGTTTTCCATGCAGGTAAGAAAATAGGTCAAATGAAAGTGCGGTTTTGCCGTTTGTGCATCCGGCAATCTAAAGTCGTGAAATTCGAAATGTCGTTGGCCTTTTTGACTCAATTCGGAGGGGGTTAATAGGGGGATGGTTATATCTTGTCTTTCGTCCTGTTGAATCCAGCGCCCAGACTGGAAATAAATACGTTTTGCCTCGCCTTCTCCGAATGGGTTTAAATTTATGAGTCCGTAGTTGAGAGGTCGAACCCCGTCTTCGTCGAGGAGAATAATTTGAAAGAAACCGCCGACCGTTGGAATGGAAGTATGCGATAGCGCACTCTCAAGTTGCCCACGTAGGAGATCGGCTCTTTTCTTTAAATCGATATCTTGCGCAGTGATTTCAGCATACTTCTCGCTGATTATTGGGGTTATTCCGCTCCCCGAGCCCATGATAGTGAAGTGACCTTTAAGTTCGTTTCTTTCAAATTTAGGAGATTCGTATGAATAGATGAGTATGTTACCCGAGTCCGTTACGCCCCCAAGGAGGAAGACGACAGGGGGCTGTGTGCCCAAGCGTGACTTATGAAGTCTGAAGTAATGGCGGGCAATCCTTGTGACTTCTGTAGAAAGTTTCTGTGGGTGTCTCAAGCGTTTTTTCTCACGAATCCGCTTCTTAATTTGATTTGCGATTAGGTTCGCTAATTGGACATCCCCCGCATACCCTATGGCGATTTTTCTATCGAGAGGCATAATCTTTTGAAGCTCGTCTTGGAAAGAAGATAGGGCACCTAATGATGAGGTCCAGGTGGCCCGACTGTCCGCGACTATCACGGCTCCATTGTCAAAGCGAAAACCTGCAAGGATTGTCATGTCCAAGGAATCCTCTAGAAACAACTTTTGAGGCGTAATCCCATAGGCTGTTGAAATTAGAGAAGCGACTTCCCTGAGCCACACTGGAAAATGGGATGCCCAAGACCTTAACCAAAAGAACCGCCGATGAAGAAGACTGACAGAAGAGAGATTTCTCGCCAAGTCCCCCTTTCGGCTGGGGGTGTAAGAAGTCGCTTAAATCAAACAAGAAAAGCACGAAAAACCTAAATCGAAGAACACCCCTAAATAATTATGGGGATTTCCCCCACAATTCCGCTGATTTTTTTCGATTTTTAGGTTTTTCCGGTTTTTTCCAGGTCAATTTTCGCAACATCCGCCCTGAAATATCGCACCGGCTTACAAAGTTGGTGCTTGTTTTTTCTACCACCATCCCGGCCCGGTGATGTAGCCCCGCAGCAAGCAGACCTGGCCCGAGTGATGAAGGAAGTCTGTGGTTACGATGGCGAGCATGTCGCCGAGCTTGATCTTCCCGTCGCGGACGGGATTCTCTATTTCCCGGTCGAAGTCGGCAGAGGTGAGGCCCGAGGCCACGTCCTTTGCCCTCTCAAGGGCAGCATCGAGATAGGCAGTGAGGGCTTCGCTCGTAAAAGTCATCCCCATCACCTGTGCCATGGTGTCTAACCGGCCGGTTTTCTCGGGCTCCGGGGGGGTGCCGGGGAACTTCTCGCTCCAGTTGCCCTCGACCCAGGCCTGTGTCTTCCCGCCGATGTGGGAGAACACTGTGTCGACGAAGCGGGTCTGGTGCCAAACGAGCCAGCCAGCGGGGTTTACATTCTCTTGATTCGGGGTCATCCGGAGGTCTTCTTCGGTCATGCCCACCAGGGCCTTTTGCACTTGCAGGGCGTTGCGGGCCAGAACGTTCATAAAAAATACTGGTGATTCCATTGGTCTTTCTCCTAAGGCAATCCCCGCCGCACACGGGAGCAATGGGTGGAACGAAAATTTTCAGATAGCGATTGAATGGCCTGATTGTAGCGAAAATGGGTCCGAGGTTGAAGCAAGACTTGCCATGCCCTGGTCGCTCGTTCGTTATATTTTTTTTGTCGATTCGCTCCTGTTCATTGCGGTCGTAGGTGGCCTCTGTGCTTCCCAAGGCGCCGCCGCGTTTTATCACTGCGGCCTTGAACGGTTTTTTTCTGCTGGCGAGGGTGGCGCCTGATTCATTAAGAACAAATAGAGTTGATAGAGATAAGGAATATTGCTATATAGCAAATCCCTTGTGGGCCAAAGTAATTTTTTTCAGTTCTCTATCTTAAAGGAAATCTACATGCGTAACGTAATTAGATCTATTTTTGCCGCCGCCGCCGTTTTGTTTTTGTTGGCTGGACCTGTTCATGCCGATGAGAACACTGATAAAGTTGTTTCTAAAATGGCCGACGGCGATGTTGCAGCTATTTGTAAGGGTGGTCGGGCTGCGATATCCGAAGCCTCCTCCGAGGCTACAACGGAATTGGCTACAGAGGGTGAGCTTGACGGTGATTATCAAGCTATTGGACAAGCCGCAGGCAAACAGTTTTTTAAAGAGAAATGTAAATAATTTCCCTTTTGAGATGTAAGGCGGCCCGGGTGGGGTGAAAAACTCCCTGCCCGGGCCGTTTGTTTATTTGAAATGCTCACCCGTTGTATTTTTTGTCGATGCGCTCCCACTCGTCGGGGTCGTAGGTGGCCTCGGTGCTTCCGAAGGCGCCGCCGCGCTTTATCACTGCGGCCTTGGCGGTTTCCCAGTCAGCCACTTTCATTCCAAGCTCGAACAGATAGCCCACGTGGTCGTGAAAATAGAGGGAAACGCGCCCGACGCCCCCGTGCCCGAAGGGGCCGTAGTATTTGATGCCTTCATTTTTGAAAGTCTCAATCCAGGTGTCGAGATCCTCGAACTCGGCCTTGAAGGCCCAGTGGATGAAGTGGCCGCTCGGGATTTCGGGCTCCCCGGCGTTGAGGTTAAAGGTAATGTCCCCGACCCTCATAATTACCTGGGGCATGCGTTTCATTTCTTTGTCTGCCTCGGAGGCGCCGATGCGGTGGACTAGCTTGGCGTCCAAAATTCGTGAATAGAAATCCTCGGCTTTATCTAAATCGCCAACAGACAGGGCAAGGTGGTCGAGAGTGGTGATTCGCATGGATGCTTTCCTTGATGAAAAAGATTCGAAAAATAATTTCTTCTATTTTGCCATATTCTTTGCAATGCAAATAACCCCTCTCCCGCCGCGCCCCGAGGGGGGCGATTAGAGATCAAGCGGCGGGCTAAAGACTTCGATGTAGCGGATGGTGGGGGTCAGGAGTTCAAGCTCGTGGTCAAGGTTGGGCGGGACGTGGACGGCCTCGCCTGGGCCTACCTCGCGCACCTCGTCCCCGAGACGGAACCGGGCTCGTCCTTCGAGCAGATAGATCATTTGCTCATTCGGGTGGCTATGACCGCCCGCCGCTGCGCTGTGGCGCTCTATTCGCATCATCAGGAGGTTTTCTCCGGCGATGATCATCTCGCGGTTTCTGCCCGGCATTTTTGTGGGCTCGATCTTATCGGGATTGTAGAAGGGCATGTCGGTTTCTCCATACGATGAAAAAGTTGCCATTCAAAGAAAGGGCTGGCAAAAAATGGATGGTGCGCTCATTTCCTCGATGTGCGGTGAGCGCTGCATGAGGCGGTGAAGGATCTTAACGTGTTGTTATTAAACGGTTTTGGATCTAACTGGCTGATGATGCACTCGAGCGGTCGCCGTATATAGTGGATTAGGCTCAAATAATTGAATTTAAATGAATTACACCTTATTTCCCATTTTCGGGCGGCCATATGTGCGGCATGTTGCACCCAAAGGAGATTGCCTGGCTGACATCGTTCTCCCAAATAGCAGGCTGTCCTCACAAATCGAAGCTAAGCCCTAAGCGCACGTTTAGCTTTTGCATCTGCTCTAGAACGGCTGGAGTCACGGGAATGCCCACCCGGCGGCTCTCTTCCTCGGCCATGGTTTCCAGCTCGCCGGGGATGTAAACGCGGTCCTGGCCGGGAACCGTTTTCACGTTCTCCATGCGGCTTAGAATTCCAGCCATTTGGGCATAAACGAGGGCGGGATCGCGGAATCCTCCGATCTTGATGGCGCCCATGAAATGTCCCGCTGCGGGAAACGTTGGCGTCCCATCGTTATCGGATTTTTCCTCGGGTATATCATCAAAGCCTGAAAGGATGCTGCATAAAAGCTCCACCATGAGGGAGAGCGCAAAACCTTTGTGCCCACCTGTGGCAACTCCCTCTCCCCCGAGCGGCAAAAGGGGAACGTCGAACGGGAGTATTCCCCGCTCGTCCAGTTTTAATGGGCCATAAGACTCTGGGACCCACCCTGGTGGAATTGGTTTGTCCTCTCTGAGGAAGGTTTCGATTTTTCCCCTGGCAACTGTCGAGGTGGCGATGTCGAGATGGAAGATTTTTCCGCCGTCTCCACCGGGAATGGCTACGCTAAAGGGGTTTGTTCCCAAGGCAGGCTCAATTCCGAAGGTGGGCGTTACAAATTGGCCGCCGTTGGTCATGCAGATTCCAATAAATCCTTTGTCCGACGCTTTTTTGGCCCAGTAGCCGGGATATCCCAGGTGGCTTGAGTTTCGGACGGCGACAAATCCCGTTCCCTGCGCCTCGGCCATCGAGAGTGCATGATCCATGGCTTTGCTTGAGGCGACCGGGCCGAGCCCGCTGTCGGCGTCGAGAACGCCAGTGGTGTTGCTTCCGGCGTGAAATTCATAGCTTGAGTTTTTGTTCAGGCCCCCATGCTCTAAAGTATCAACAAGAATGGGAAGGCGGCCCAGCCCGTGGCTGCGAACGCCGCGAAGGTCGGCGCTGATGAGCACTTCGGCAACTAGTTGGGCGTGATCCTCGGAAACGCCTGTGGCGCGGATAGCGGCGGCGATGAAGTCGCGGGCAAATTCATGGGGATAGCGACGGGTGCCCTCGGGCAATGAGCTGGATTCAACCATGGTTAAAGTCTCCCTTGAGAATGAGGCCGCATTATCATGGATATGTGCCGGATCGGTCCAGGCGCGAGGGGAGCGAGGTCATCAGTGCCACATGCCGCACATAGGGCGCTAATCTTGATTTTGAGCGTTTTGATAACACGTTTTAAATCAATTGCTAACAGGATTATTTGTCGATGGGCCCAGTGCGGCATTAGGTGCGCTCAAAAGTGAGGATGTTTCCAGTAACTCTTATCTCCTGGAAATTAGCCGTTTCTTTTTTACTGGTGATGGTCCAGGTCCCATCGGGGAGCGCTTCTCGCATTTTGGGCAGCTCTTTTTTCTTTGAAATTACATCGCCCCGCGTTTTCGGGTTGGCTCATCTTAGGTAGGGTATCTGCATGATCCGCTACTCACCCAATCCCAATACGGCCCACCTCATCCGCTGGCGCGAGTGGGGCCCAGAGGCCTTTGAGAGCGCCTGCGAGCAAGACAAGCCCGTCATGCTCCTCATCGGCGCTTTTTGGTGCGCTTTTTGCCAGCGCATGGACGAGACGGCTTTTTCGGATGAAGAGGTGGCGGCCCTCTTAAACGCCTACTTCGTTCCCGTGCGTTGTGAAAATGCCCAGCGCCCCGATGTTGATGTTCGCTACAACCACAACGGCTGGCCCACCATCATCTTCATGGCCCCCGGCGGCGAGCCGCTGGCTACGGTGAACTACCTCGATACAGAAGATTTTGCCAATGTCCTCGTGCGGGTCCACACCGCCTACCAAGCGGCCAAGGATAATTTTTCCAGCGCAGCGCCCCCTGCCGAGGTTCCCTCTACAGAGGCCCCCGCTACCGAGACCACCGAGCTTAAGGTTCACGTCCCCAAAAGTGATAAACCGCATCTCGAAGCTATTTCTGAAATATCCGCCGCCCTCATGGCGATGGCGGATAGTGAAAACGGCGGCTTTGGATCCGAGCATCGCTTTCCTCATCCCGAGGCTTTGGATTTTCTGCTCTACCGATACGAGACAACTGGCGAGGCTCGCTATCTCGACCACGTCGCGCTCACCTTAGATAAGCTCCGCGCGGGCGCAACCTGGGACGCCCGTGGCGGCGGTTTTTTCCGTTATTCATCCAAACCCGATTGGAGCGAGCCCCATCGCGAAAAGCTCCTCGCCGACCATGCCGGTGTTTTGAGTAACTGCCTCTATCTCTTCCGGCTCTCTGGCCGCGATGAGTACCGAAATCTCGCAGGTGAAATCGTTGAATACATGGACACCACTCTCTCGGCTCCGAGCCACTCGGCTCCGAGCGACTCGCCCGCAAGCGTCTCGTTTTTCGGTTGCGAGGATTTTGTGCGCCCACCGGGCGGCGATCCTGCGTCAGCTGACCCCGCCAGGTGGTACTCGATAATCGACGAGCTTATCTATACCGATGCCAACGCCCTTGCCGCCTCTGCGTATTTTGAGGCCGCCCGTGTCCTTGAGCGCCCGAAATTAAAAAAACGTGCGCTAGAAATATTAGAATTTCTTTGGTCCCATTGCCGATTTTTTATTGGCCCGATGTCCCATTATTTCGACGGCGAGGCGCAAGCCCCCGGCCTTTTAATCGATCAGGCCACGACCGGCCTCGCCATGCTTGATGCCCACCGGGAGGAGAAGAATACCGTTTACCTAGAGCGAGCCCTTCTCCTTGCCGATGTTCTGCTCGCCTTTAACGCAAACCCATCTGGCGGGTTTCATGACATCGGGCAACTTGGCCCGGCACACCTACGCCACCCGCTCACGCTGGTTGCCGAAAACGGCCTTGCCGCCCGCTTCTTCTTCAAACTCGCCAAGGCCTCAGGGCAATCAAAATACCGAGAGGCTGCCCTCCGGGCCCTTGCCGCGTTCACCGAAGACCTCACCCCCTATGGCGTCTATGCCGCCTCCTATGGCCGGGCGCTGGGTGAGTTGATTTAGTTCCTACTCAGAGCGGTTATGCCGCTGCAGGCGACTTGAAAAGAGCGGGGCACCCGTGCGCATAATGGGTCACACACGAGGAGTGAAAAGAATATGGAACTAACGATAGCCCGGCATCAGGTTACAGATATTCAGTTCGGGGGCGCTACGCGCCTCGATGGTACAACCCTCATCATCAACGAAGGAGAGCTTCGCGCCCATCTTTTAGAGGATGATCGCCTTGTGGGGGCTGATTTTGAAATCGTTCACCCTGGTGAGGATGCCCGGGCCGGATCGGTGTTCGACATCATCGAGCCCCGTGCAAAAGCGCCCGGCGGGAGCCCCGATTTTCCCGGTATCCTGGGGGAGGTTGCCACGGCGGGACACGGCACAACGCATGTCCTTGAGGGGGCGGCGGTCACGGTTTTGAACGAGCTCTCCGCCGCCGAGCGCAGCGGGCGGCAGGACCGCATTTTAGAGATGAGCGGCCCGGCCTCGGAACACTCGCACTACGCGACACTTCACCATCTCATTATGACCTCGCGCACCAGAGCAGAGCTGGCCCCCCATGTCAGAATGAACGCGGGCCGTTTGGCGAGCGTGAAGGCGGCGGTTTATCTCGCCAGTGCGGGGATGGATGAGACGCCAGCCAGCTCGGAGATTTTGGGCCCTGTTGGTCCCGCCGAGGCGGGCCGAGAAGGGCTGCCGCGGGTCGCCTATGTCGGTCAAATATATTCGCGCCAGCGCTCCCCCGAGGTGGACGAGCAGATTGTCTACGGCGTCAACACGAACGGAATGATGCCGCTCCTTCTTCATCCGAACGAGTGGCTCGACGGGGCGATTGTGCCCGCGTATGTCCTCTCGCTTGGCGGGCAGGAAACGTATTTTTATCAAAACCACCCGGTGATCTGCGACCTCTACCGGCGGCACCAAGAACGCGAGCTTAATTTTGTTGGAACAGTCGGGACGATTGCCGCCACCGACAACGATGATCGTGACCGCAACTGCCATGCGGCGGCGAATTTTGCCAAGTGGGGGCTCGGGGCCGATGCCGCTGTGCTCACGAAATTTGGCGGCGGCGTTCCCCACATGGACATGGCGGTGACGGCGAACATTCTGGAGAGCAAGGGCGTTAAAACGGCGGTGATGGTCTCCGACATGTCGGGGGACCGGCGGGTGGAGTCGGCATTGCTGTTTAATTTCCCGGATGTGGATGCGGTGGTTTACTGCGGGGGAGACGACACCAAATTTGCGCTTCCCGAGGCTGGGCGCGCCATCGCGGGCGACGCCGTGACGGCCCGCACGCTGGCGGCTGCGCGAGAAATAGGCGGGGCGAGTGTTGTGGGCGTCACGAACCAACAGGGTGCCACACATATTCAATCGATTATTTATTAGCTTGATGGATTAATCGGTAGGTTGGGAGGTGGAGCGCGGCACATGGTTTAATCGCGTCCCATCAGCTCTTTCTAAGAGGCCTCGGGGCTTTTTTTTGTCTCCGGGAACGCTCCTCGCTTAATTATTTGAACAATATCCCAGTCCAATAAAACAAATCAAAAAATATTTAAAAGTGTGACCGCCGTTACATCTATAATTTAATTTATTGATGATATTCAACTTATCGTTAACGATCAAAGCAATATACAGAAACCCCACGAAACGAACCCCAAGGAGGAACCACTCATGCGGAAAAGACTATTGTTTTTCGTTGTATCCGGTTTCATGGCCGTCGCGCTGCTTGCGCTGCCGGGCGAGGCGCTCGCCGATCACATGGACGGGCATACGCTCGACACGAGGATGACCGATGTCGAGAACGAAAACGGAGGAAGCGGCTGCCTCGCCAAGCAGCACCGCTGCCGCATCAAGTATCTTGAGACACTGCTCTCCTGCCTGACCAAGGATACAGGCACCATCAACGGTCTGGCGGGGCCACACCTCATCCTCACTGGCTGCAACCTCCATGTGCGAAACGGCCACGCCAGCGCGGTAACCGCCACCGAAAACGGCACGGGCAACCTCATCATCGGCTACAACGAAGCGCCCACCTCGCCGCCCGCGTACTACCGGGACGGCTCGCACAACCTCATTGTCGGCCAGAAGCACACCTACAGTAATTACGGCGGTTTCGTCGCGGGCGATGAAAACACCGTCAGCGGTGCCTACGCCACCGTCAGCGGAGGGCGCTACAACACCGCGAGTGGCAATTATTCCAGTGTGAGCGGGGGTGGCGACTCTACCAGCACAAATGGAAACACCGCCAGCGCCAGTTATTCGTCGGTAAGCGGAGGAGCCAAAAACACCGCCAGTGACACGGGCGCTAGCGTGAGCGGAGGTTTCGACAACGCCGCTTCCGCAGACTACGCCAGTGCTAGCGGCGGCTATAACAACACCGCAAGCGCGGATTACGCCAGTGCTATCGGCGGAAAAGACAACGAAGCGCTCGGCAAATATTCCAGCGCCAGCGGCGGGGTGGATAATGTTGCGGGCGATTCGGCGAATGCGAATAGCGCGACGCTCGGTCTTTATGCCAACGTAAGCGGCGGTGGAGATAACGATGCCAGCGGGGTCGCCGCCAGCGTCATCGGCGGCCGTTTCGGCACGGCCAGCGGCGACTATGCCAGCATCAGCGGCGGCGGCGGCGGAACAGTTGGTAACGCCAACACGGCGAGCGGCGATTTTTCCAGCATCAGCGGTGGCAACGTCAATACTGCCAGCAGTACACATTCTTCCGTATGCGGAGGCACTACTGGCACAGCCAGCGCAAGCGCTTCCACTGTGTGTGGAGGCAACACCAACACTGCAAGTGGGACCGCAAGTGCCGTCAGCGGCGGTGCGGGTAATACCGCCAGCGGAATCTCTTCCTCGGTGAGCGGGGGTAATGGTCGCAGCGTATCCGGCACAGAAGATTGGAGGGCCGGTTCGTTGTTCGAGGACAACTAACTATCAATCACCCCCCCCCTTGGCCCAGCGCCGGGGGGGGGGTGATTCCTCCTCCTGCCATTCGGCGATCTGCGCGGTGAGCGATATATAAAGATGTCGGTCTTTAGTGTGGTAGAATAAACTATCTGACTAGGTGCAGGAGGACGGGCAATGAGAATCGTTCACTATATCAATCAATTTTTCGCGGGCATCGGCGGCGAGGAGGCGGCAGGCGCTCCTTTAGAGGAGCGGGCCGAGGCCGTGGGGCCGGGTCGTTTGCTTGAGCAGTTAATGGGCGATGGTGCCCAGGTCGTGAGCACGCTCGTTTGCGGCGACAACCACGCGGTTGAGAATCAAGGCGAAGTTGTGGCCGCCGTTGTGGAAAAGGTGCGGGCTGCCGGGGCCGAGCTTTTTGT
>JABJAL010000043.1 GCA_018669005.1 Nitrospinaceae bacterium | reverse complement strand
GGTGTGTCTGCAGGGACCATTTCTCATTACGATTGAAGAAAAGAGGCCGCCAGAGATGGTGACCTCTTTTCTTTTTAAACTTCAATAGCTAAATACATCCCACGTTTAATCAAAACAAAAGATCACTAAACCTTGATTCTCATAAGATCCTCTCCGGCAATAATCTCACCTTGGTAGAATTTCGAAAGCGCCTCGAGTGCCTCTAGGTTCGACGTCACTGGCGGGACAATATGGGAGAATGCTAGGCGCTCAACATCCGCCTCCTTCGCGGCATTTGCCACCTCCTCGGCCGAGGCGTGGTGCGCGATGACGGACGGAGTGAATGGACGAGTAATTCCGTATTTTTCGTAGATATGGGGCACACAAAAGTGCGCAAGAAGAAGATTCGTCCCCTTTGCCAAAGGCGCAAGCCTATCTGTCGGGCTCCCATCACTGGCGATGACAACAGATCGCTCCTCGGCATCAAATCGATAAGAGAGAATATCGTCAACGTTACCGTGACTGGTACCTTTGTCGACGTGAATACTCATGCCATCGACTTCAAATGAATCGCCCGGGGCAAGGAGGTTCACTTCGATATCGGTTCCCGAGCGAGACACCCCCTCGGCAATCCGGAGTTCCACATCGTATTCGTAATAGTCGAGCATTTTCTTGACTATGTTTACAACCGGCTTTGGGCCCCACACCTGAAGCGGTTTTGTGGCGCCACCAAGCCAACGAGAAACATAGAAGTCACCGAATCCAGAGTAATGGTCGGAGTGGAAATGGGTGAAAAAAAGCTGGTCCACCTCCCCTACCTTGAAGCCTGCCTTCACAATTTGCTGGCTCACGTTCCGAGCCGCATCAACGAGATAAAGTTTATTTTTCAGCCAGATCCCGTTCGCGGGACCGTTTTTATCCACACGGGGCGGAGGAGCACCAGTGCCAAAAAGTATCAGTTCCATTCACCACTCCTGTTTTCTTAATTACGTGTCTAGTCCACCAATTCTCAAGAGACGAATCCGATTTCTGGCACAGATACATCTTTTGGGTCGTAGCCGTCACGGCGAATTCGCTCTGCGTGCCAATCCCGGTCCACCTCTCCATTTTCATCGATGTGCATCATGTCGCACATTATCTCGATGACATTTCCGTCCGGATCACTGATGTAAATCGATCGGTTTTCCCCCGGAGATCCATCCCCTTCCGGGTGAGTCGTGCTATGCAGCACAGGGCCGCGAATAATTTCTATTTCTTTCGATGAATTAAGATGCGCCACCCATTCGTCAAACATTTCCCTGCCTTCGACCTCGAAAGCAAAATGCATCAGACCATACGCGTCATTATCCTGGGTGTGGCCGGCAGGCAAATCACTTGAGCCGTCTTTGGGCCTGAATTCGAAAAGATTGATCGTATGATGTTTGTTAGTGCACGAAATATGCCGGTTCGGCCTGCCAGTAAAGGCCACCAGTTTCCGGCCATCATTAACTCGAAAACCCAGCAAATCGACATAAAAATGAAGCGACTTGTCCAAATCACGAACTTTTAGGGCAATGTGATCAAGCCCTTTTAAAGACGGCAGCATGGCGATTCCTCCTTTTCCTTTTCCTGTTTCTTTTTTAGCGATTAAATATATTTCAAAAAAGCCCCCAAAATCCTTGGTGTATCCTGTCTTGAAACGCAATCGAATCTATGCGGCCTCCCGGCAATAAAATCGACATTTCCCATTGGTATCATTGCAATAGGTCAATTCTAACAGCTAATGACCTGTGCATGGCTAATTTCTAGTCAATCGGTATCTGAATCAGCCCCCGGCAATACAGAAGCCGAGCAAAAATGGCTCAATTTTTCATGCACAAACCAAGGCGGAAATAGCTAAAAAACAGTGCTCTCATGAGCCCCTCTGAAGGACGCTCTTAATTAACATCTCCTAACGTCACAAATTTGGTCCGCTTTTTGAGGTGGAGGGGATGCAAAATCCCCCGCGATCGTGTTTAATTCCGGAACCGAAGTAAGTCCCAAAAATATTTGGTGATTGCAGGCGGTTAATCGGTAGAGCCGAAAGATAAGTTGCGGTGAGCCGCCGTGAAAGAATTGGAGGAATAGCATCTTGGCAACCGGCAACGCGACAACAGATAGTTTCATAACAGACCTCGGCGACGGCAAGGCCTACGCCCTTCATAATATGATGTCTCTCGATGGACGGGTCAGCGCCTACCCTAAAAGCGCCAGAGGTTTTGCCCCCTCGAATTGTTATCTTCTCTATGAGAAGAGCGGCGCGATTCTTCTCGATACGGG
>JABJAL010000042.1 GCA_018669005.1 Nitrospinaceae bacterium | reverse complement strand
GTACTGCGCGGAATGCTCTCAAAGGATAGTGCAAAAACCGTCTATGGCGTCGCCTTGGGCCGGGCACCGGGCTACGCACTCAATTCAGAGGAAACGGCCAAGCTGCGCGGGAAGAATCAAAAGAAAAGCTAACCCTCGTAGCTTCAGCATCCCCCCTTCTACAAAAACACCATGAATTACGGTGATAATCCTTCGCGTCTTATTTTAATAAGGGGCAATACCCCCTCCTTATGCCTTGACGCTTCCCGCTATTGATAGTATCCCCGTTTCCGATGGTAGGCAGCGCCCGGAGACCTGCAATGATGCCCAGGAAAATACCGGTAATTCTCACCACCCTCACCTTATTGCTTATCTGGGGTTGCGGCCTCGGAAAAATTAATCAGTTGCCAATTTCACTGAAATATATCCCCTCGGATAAGGCCGAATTAGCTGCCAGTTCAAAACTCGAGTCCGTCTCACTAGGTCTATTCGTAGATTCTCGGACAGGTCGCCCCGCAGGGGCCGTTGGCGAGTTGGTCAGATTCAACAACGAGATAGACAGGTTTCATCCGCGCCAGGGAGTAACGGGCGCCGTGGGGCAAATCGTTCGCGCTTATTTCACAAAACGAAATATTCGAGTCCTGCCATCTAACTGGAACGGCAAGACTGATAATATATGGGGAAACAAAGGAGATTTGGTCATCTCGGCGCGAATTTTGGACCTGTGGTTCACGGGCCGCGACTCACTCGCAATGGCCCAGGCAGCAAGCGTATTTCAAATAGAACTCAAGGCCGCCTCCCCTAAAAGCGGGACCGTCATTACAAAAACTATCCAGATCGAGCCCACTGCGCGAAGAAACATTTTCTGGGCCCCTCGGGACGTGGAAAAATGGCTCAGCAAGTCAATTTCCGAGGCGTTCGACCGAATACTGCCCGACCTGGAAAGGCGGCTGACTGGATGAAAGCCCCCTTGACCCTAAACACCTTCCCGGGAACCCCCCGGCGGATTGACGCTTAGAGTGGATTCTGTAGAATTCGGCCCATTGTTGGCCCTTCCAAATCATTTCCCTTGCTTGTGCTTGTCCTCCCCCTCTGAGGGCGGACCGCTTTAGCCCGAACAAGAAAAGGGAGACGGAGGTAACACGAACATGGCAATACAAGTAGGCATCAACGGTTTCGGTAGAATTGGACGCAATTTGTTTCGCGCCGCCCAGAATGATACAGAAATTAATTTCGTCGCGGTAAACGACTTAACTGATCCGAAAACGCTGGCGCACCTTCTCAAGTACGATTCGATTCACGGTCGCTTCGATGGCACAGTCGAGGCCGGTGACGGCGAGATAATCGTAAACGGGAAGGGCATCAAGGTTCTCTCCGAGCGAGATCCCGCCAACCTCCCCTGGGGAGAGTTGGGTGTCGATATCGCCGTCGAGAGCACCGGCATTTTCACCAAGCGGGCCGACGCCGAAAAACACCTCAAGGCGGGCGCCAAGAAAGTAATCATTTCGGCACCGGCAACAGATGAGGACATCACCGTCGTCCTCGGCGTGAATGATGATAAATACGATCCAGCCAACCACCACATCATTTCAAATGCAAGCTGCACGACAAACTGCCTGGCTCCGGTGGCCAAGGTTCTCCACGACAAATTCAAAATCAGCCGCGGCCTTATGACCACGACCCATTCCTACACTAACGATCAGAAAATTCTCGACCTGCCCCACAGCGATCTGCGCCGGGCGCGGGCTGCGGCTGTGAGCATGATTCCCACTTCAACCGGCGCGGCAAAAGCCGTCTCGCTTGTGTTGCCCGAGCTGAAGGGCAAACTCGACGGCATGGCGATCAGGGTGCCCACCCAGGATGTTTCTGTGGTGGACCTTGTGGCCGAACTAGAAACCGATGTCACGGTCGAGGAAGTGAACGCGGCTCTCAAAGAAGCTGCCGATGGCGCCCTCAACGGCATTCTCGAATACACCGAAGATCCTCTCGTATCGATCGATTTTCTCGGAAACCCTGCCTCATCGACCATCGACGCGCTCTCCACCAAAGTTCTAGGCAATAAAATGGTGAAGATAATTTCTTGGTACGACAACGAGTGGGGTTTCTCGTGCCGGATGGTAGACATGATCAAAAAAGTGGGCGGGAGCCTCTAATCGAACCAGCCTGCTTGAGGGGATTTTTTGTAAATGGGTAATCTAACAAGTGCGATCGAAAATGGGACGCCCAAACTCGACATTGAAGACATCGAGGTATCGGGCAAGCGCGTTTTCCTGCGGGTCGATTTCAATGTACCACTGGACGATCAACAAAACCTCACCGATGACACCAGAATCCGCTCGGTGCTTCCGACGATCAACTACCTGCTCGACGAGGGGGCGCGCGTTATTGTCGGTGCCCATCTCGGCAGACCAAAAGGCAAGAAAAGTTCAAAGTACTCACTTGCTCCGGCAGCAAAACGCCTGAGCCGTCTTCTCGACAAAGAGTGCCCCCTCGCCCCCGACTGCACAGGTAGCGAGGTAAAGGCCCTGGTTGACGCCATGGACGAGGGCGAGATTTTGATTCTCGAGAACCTACGCTTTCATGAGGGCGAGGAGAAAAATTCCGACAAATTTGCGAAAGAACTCGCCTCGCTGGCCGACATATACATCAGCGACGCCTTCGGCAACGCCCATCGAGAACACGCCTCGATGTCGGCCATCACGAAACACCTGCAGCCCGCAGTAGCCGGATTCCTGATGCTCAAAGAGGTGAACTACCTCTCGCGCGCTGTGAATAACCCGATGCGCCCTGTCGTCGCAATTCTGGGCGGGGCCAAGGCCAGCACCAAGATTGGCATCATAGAGCGACTCCTTGGCAAAATGGACAAGATCATCATCGGCGGCGGCATGGCTGGTACGTTTCACACATCGCAGGGCCTTGAGATGGGAAACAGCCTTGTCGAGGAGCACATGGTCGGCACGGCGGGCTCGATCATTCAAAAAGCCAAGGACTTGGGCGTCAATCTCTATCTCCCCTGCGACTATGTGGTCGCCGACAAGTTCGAGGCCTCTGCTGAAACGAAAGTTGTTCCCGCCCAGGAAGTTCCCAAGGAGTGGTATGCGCTCGACATCGGCCCTGCCAGCTCCACCTTATTCGCCGAAGTCCTGCAGGACGCGAAAACGATTATTTGGAACGGTCCCATGGGCGTATTTGAGGTTGATGCTTTCAGCCGGGGCACCTATGCAATGGTCAATCACGTGGCAGGCTCATTCGCCCTCACCATCGTCGGTGGCGGCGATACGGACGTAGCCGTTCACACGGCAGGCGAGTCACGCCGGATCTCCTACATCAGCACTGGGGGCGGCGCCTTCCTGGAACTCCTCGAAGGCAAGGAGCTACCCGGACTTTCATCTTTGACCGACAAAAAGTAGCGGCTATCTAATTTAATAAAATGAATTACAGAGCCTGAGGAAAATCTTGCGCAAGCCTCTCGTAGCTGGAAACTGGAAGATGAACAAAATGATTGGCGAGGCGCGTGTGCTCGCAGGAGAGGTCGCCAAGGGTTTTTCAGGCATGACGGGGGCCGCTGAAAAGGTGGAGGTTGTCCTCGGCCCTCCCTCTCTCGCGCTACCCTCGGTTGCTGATGAGGTTGCCGCCTCTCCAATTGCCGTGGCTGGTCAGAACTGCTCATCTGAGGAGGATGGCGCCTTCACCGGCGAGGTAAGCGCCTCGATGCTCAAAGACGCAGGGGCCACCCATGTTATTTTGGGCCACAGCGAGCGCCGGGAGCTCTACGCCGAGGAAGATGCCCATGTTGCCGCAAAAGCATCGGCGGCCAGCGGCCTAGGTCTTATCCCTATTATTTGCCTCGGAGAATCACTCACCATCCGCGAGGCGGGCGGCACCCTTGAGCGAATCGCTCATCAGATGAAACATTCCATCTTCGCGGCCTTTGAGTCCGCGCCCGAGGGTCTTGTCATCGCCTATGAGCCCATTTGGGCCATCGGTACCGGTGTGACAGCCTCCCCCGAGCAGGCGCAGGAAGTCCATGCCTTTATCCGTGCTCAGTTAAAAGGGCAATATGGGGTGGACTATGCCGAAAAATCGCGTATTCTATACGGAGGCAGCATGAAACCCGGCAACGCTGGTGAGCTTATGGCTCAGCCGGACATCGATGGCGGACTCATTGGCGGCGCGAGCCTTGTCAGCGGTGATTTTCTCGAAATCATTCGGATCGCCCAAGGGGTCTAAGCCTCCAGAGCGGCATTTTTAAGGAGTTAAAGAGCAAGCATATGTTTATTTTCCTTACCGGTCTCCATATTATTGTTGCAGTGTCATTAATTCTTTTCGTATTGCTCCAGGCTGGCAAGGGCGGAGGCATAGGCGCCGCTTTTGGTGGCGGCTCTAGCGACACGCTCTTCGGGGCCGGTGGCCCCTCCGGCATTCTCGGCAAACTCACCACCGGGGCAGCCGTCATTTTTATGGTGACCTCCCTACTACTTTCTTATTTTGGCTCGCGCCTCCAGACAGAATCCATCGTGCCCACCACTCCCATTAAGCCCAGAACCGAGAGCAGCGCCCCCGCCAAGCCGGGCCGCACCGCCGCCCCTACGAGCCAAAAATCAGAAAAACCCGGCTCCTAATTCCTTCGCCTCACGGGGGCAATGGATGATCATCAAGCGGCTCCTCGTTTTTTTACCACTCATCGTCACCTTTATTCTCGTTCAATCCTATTTCTGGGTCCCCACCTTCAGCGACCAGGTGAAGGGAAGCGACCGTCGACTCACGCAATATATCCAGGGCTCCATCGGCGATGCCCAAATCCTTAACCCCATTTTACATTCAGATACCACAAGCGGCGCCATCGTCGACCATGTGTTCGATGGACTCATCGACCGAGACAAGAACCTCAGGTATAGGGGCCGCCTCGCCTCCTCCTGGAAAATCTACGAAGAGGCGTATTTCGTACCTCTGCCCGGTGGCCCCTCGGCCGAGGAGATGAAAGAGCAGATTCAGGCAGCCGTGGCCAAAGGCAGCGCGGATTGGACAACCAACATCAGCGGCGTAGAAGTCATTCCGCCCTCCGGAGGGGATGTCTCGATCTTTTTGCCGCCCGCAAAGAAGGGCGCTAAACCCAAGCGCGAGAAGGTCGATATTCGCTACCCCCCTCGCGTGAAGGTAACGCTCAAAAGCGTGGACCAGGATTTTTTCACAAAACTCAAAAACCTGCTGGGCTCGGGCGCCTTTGCTGAAGATCCCGCCCCCTATATTCCGGGGGGTCTCGACGAGCCGCTAAGAAATGCCGCTCTGGGGCGAGTCAACCTTACCGAACACAACCCGGTCATCATCTTCAAACTCAGGCAAGGCGTTCGCTTCCACGATGGCCACGAATTTGACTCGAGCGATGTGCGCTTCACGTATGAGTCGATCATGAACCCACGCAACCTCTCGCCCCGCGTCCCCGATTTCGAGCCCATCAAGACAGTGGAAACACCCGACCTTCACACCGTGAAAGTCACATATAAGCGCCTCTTCTCGCCCGCCTTCGGTTCTTGGGCGATGCAAATTCTGCCCGAGCACCTGCTGGGCAAAAAAGCGCTTGAGGCCGAAGCAAAACGCCTCGGGCGCGACCCCAAAACATTTACCCTTCGCGACAGCGGCCTCAACCGCAGCCCGATAGGCACAGGCCCATTTAAGTTTAAGGAATGGCAGTCGGACGAGCTTATCCGTCTCGTTCGCAATGATGATTATTGGGAGGGGCCGGCGAAATACAGCGAATTCATCATGCGAATCATCCCCGATCCTCTCACACAAGAGATGGCCTTTTATGCGGGCACGGTGGACAGCTACGGGGCAGGCACACACCAGGTCGAGCGCTTGAGAAAAGACCCACGCTTTCAGGTCTTCTCGGGTCTCTCGTTCGGCTTCACCTATGTCGGCTACAACATGCGACGAGAACCTTTTAAAGACGTTCGGGTGCGCCGGGCGCTGAGTATGGCGGTCGATACCAGCAAAATCCACAAATACGTTTTAAATGGCGAGGCCGAAGACATTACGGGCCCCTTCGTGAAACAAAGCGAGCACTACAACAAACTCGTCAAACCCCTGCCCCATGACCCGAAAGGGGCCGAGCGCCTTCTCCACGAGGCCGGTTGGAAAAAAGTTAACGGCAAAATGGTCAAGGACGGCAAGCAACTCGCCTTTAAACTCGTCACCAACAACGGCAACGAGGCGCGAAAAGCCATCTCTCAGGTGGTTCAGGATTCATGGAAGAGCATCGGCGTAAAGGTAAGTCTCGACCGGGTTGAATGGGCCGTTTTTCTTCAAAAATATATCAACGCACTTAACTTCGACGCCGTTATTTTAGGCTGGCGGCTGGGGCTCGACCCGGATCTGTATCAAATATGGCATTCGAGCCAGACCAACCCACACCAACTCAATTTTGTGGGCTACAAAAACAAAGAGGCGGACGATCTCATCGTCAAAATCCGCCAGGAATATGATTTACAAAAACAGGTCGGCTTCGCCCACCGCCTCCACAAGATCATCTACCGCGATCAGCCCTACACGTTTTTATATGTAGGAAAATGGACCGCCCTGCTCGACAGAAAAATTGTCGTGAGCGAAACAGGGAAAGACGGAAAAACTACTTACAAAAAAATCAGCCCCACCCGAACGGGAAACTACACCTACGACTTTCACAAGTGGCTAAAACTCCCTGCCACGCCAAGGCTTGAGGGCTGAGCTATGGGCGCATACATCATACGCACAGCTTTTTTTAAAACATTTACGCTCCTGATCATTTCGATTGTCAGCTTTTTAATCATCCACCTGGCGCCGGGCCAACCAAGCCAGATCGACCCGCTCAACCCGCGCTTTAGAAAAGAGGATATCGCCCGCTACCGCGCCGCCTTTGATCTCGACAAACCGCTCTGGAAGCAATACTTCCTCTTCTATAAAAAACTCGGCTCTGGCGAACTTAAAAGTTTCAAAGACAATCAACCCGTGTTGGGTAAAATATGGCGGCGATTCCTTAACAGCCTGCCTCTTTTCATTGTCGGCACCATCCTCACTTGGTGCCTCGCGTTTCCCATGGGGATACCTGCGGCCCTTGCACGGGGAGGCATCTATGATCGAGGGACCACTTTTCTCTCGTTTTTCTTCATTTCCTTCCCCGGTTTTTTTCTGGCCTATCTGGTAATTATGGGCTCCGTACAATACCTAGAAGTTCCAGTACTGGGCATGCGGACTTTCGGGCAGGAAACAGCGCCCCTCCTCTATTGGCTCAACGACCGACTTTGGCATCTCGTTCTCCCCAGCGTGCTAGGAGCGATTGGAGGCATTGCCGTTTTATCGCGTTACGTGCGTGTGCAGATGATAGAAGTTATCGATTCGGATTTCGTACGCTCCGCACACGCAAAGGGCCTTGATGAGAACACGGTTTATTATGTACATGCACTTAGAAACGCGGCGCTGCCCTTTGTCACCATGTTCGGAATGCTTCTCCCGGCCCTCATTGGCGGCTCGGTTATTTTTGAGCAAATCTTCGCCTGGCCGGGCATGGGCCGAATGGCCTTCGAAGCGATTCTTGCGCGAGACTACCCAATCGTCATCAGCCTGAATTTCTTCGCCGCTATTCTCGTGCTTATCGGCACCTTTATATCCGACATCCTCCTTGTTCTCGTCGATCCGAGGATTCGCCTATGACAACATGGACGGAAACGCCGCAAGCGGACGAATTCGCGGAAGAAATCCTCACCCCCTGGCAGCGTATTGCGCGAAGCCTCCGCCAGGATCGCCTAGCCATGGGGGGCGCAACAGTCCTCATTTTCTTTTTAGCCCTGGCGGTTGTCGGTTGGTGGGGAACCTCGGGCGATGACCCCTATTTCAGCCCGAGTACCGTCCGGCTTCCCGACCGCTTTAGGCCACCCATGGCAAAACCGAACCTCGATGCCGTCGCACCCGAGGAGGCGCCGCCATTGGGCATCTACGTTTTTGGAACCGACGAGTTGGGGCGCGACGTTTTTGCGCGCATGCTCGAGGGCACGAAAATCGCCATGGCGGTCGGTTTTGTCGCCGTGGGAATATCGATGCTCCTCGGGGTCTTCATGGGGGGCATCGCGGGATTTCACGGAAACAGGCAAATCGGGCCAGCCTCCCTTCTGGGCGCAATCCTCTTTCCCATTACCGGTGGATTTTTATTCAGCGGAATTTCGTGGTGGTATCTTTTCCCCCTTGAGGGCGCACTTGTTTTCATCGGGATCATCTTGGGCATGTGGCTGGAGTCCCTACCCACTTTCGGCTTTCTCAAACGGCATCCCATCGTCAACGTGGACACTATTTTCATCGTTCTCGTGGACGTCCAGCTTTCGTTTCCAACCTTTTTCCTCATCCTCACGGCCATTGCGGTTTTACCGCCCAGCATTTGGAACGTCATGGTCGTCATCGGCATCACAAGTTGGGTGGGCCCGGCCAGGTTCGTTCGCGCCGAGATTTTATCGCTCAGAGAGCGCCCCTACATCGAGGCAGCCAGGGCCATCGGGGCAAAAGACAAGCGCCTGATTTTTCTTCACCTCGTGCCAAACTCGCTGGCAGCCGTTCTCGTATCTGCCACCATTGGGGTGCCCGCAGCTATTCTCACCGAGGCGGGGTTGAGCTTTCTGGGCTTCGGGGTGCCGCTGCCCGACGCCTCCTGGGGAAACATCCTCTCGGACGGGCGTAAATTTCTCTTCGACGCCCCCTGGCTGATGTTCATTCCGGGCTTTGCCATCCTCATCGTGGTTTTAGCCTTCAACCTGTTTGGCGAGGGGCTGCGAGACGCCCTTAATCCCCGCTCAAGGCCCAAATAAGGCATATCCAGCCCCTTTCCAAGGGCACATCCGTTTAAATCCCCAGACAAAATTGACACGGAGTGAGCCCTAGCGCTATAAGGCGGGGTCGAAAGACACAAGCCCAAGTGGTGGAACTGGTAGACACGCCAGCTTGAGGTGCTGGTGGGGGAAACCCTGTGGAGGTTCGAGTCCTCTCTTGGGCACCAGGAATACAAAAGGCCGCGGTGGATAGCTCCTCCGCGGCCTTTTTTCTTTTAGTGACGGCTCACCGGCCCATGCTCACCTATTCTTAATACACGCACAGGACCTTTTAATGGGCATGGGGTTTGTTTGGACCACCTTTGTGGTGATGGTGCGAGGCTTTTTTCTCTCCAGGTTTGAGGCATGGAAAAACCTCTTTGAGCGCTAATATCATCGCACCAGAAACAGACGCTCTCGGATCACCGAGTATAATTTTTCCCTTATCTGATTCAAGGTAGCTATCGAGAATCGCAATGTAATTCTCAGCAGTAACAAGAATTTTGGAGGGGCGACAATAAACACCTTTCTGGTCGGCAAGACGAACCAGATCGTTAGCGGCGCTTATTCCATCCCCCATCCCTCCAAAATACGCTTTTACCCGAATTGGTATGGTTTTTCCCTTCCACTTTTTCATGTACTCAGACACTAGGACTTCAGAACTACTGACACTTGGGAAAAAAACAACAGAGGCAAATAGCACCCACGCGAACGCGACCATGATCGGGGAGCGTTTAAGATTCATCCGAGGTCTCCTCACCCTCTTCTTGCTCAGGCTCGGGGCGAGGAGCGTGATAGCGACGGAACTCCTCGCCAAAGGCGAGGTTGGACAAATTCGTCATCCGGTCGAGGAAAAGTACGCCATCCATGTGATCTGCCTCGTGCTGAGCAACACGGGCGGCGAAATCCTCAAGCTCGACCGAGTATTTTTTCCCGTCTCGATCAAAAGCATCGAGCCGCACCTTGAGAAAGCGAGACACCAAACCATGGATGTCGGGAACGGAAAGACAGCCCTCCCAAGCCTCGACAGTTTCCTCTGTGAGCAGAGTGACAACCGGGTTGGCAGCGATGCGAAGCGAGGTCTCATCGCCCGGATCGGGCTGAATGACAAAAAGGCGCACCCCATAATGCACCTGGGGAGCCGCCAGACCGACCCCGGCATACTCGACCATTGTCTCCACCATGTCGTCGGCCAGCGCCTTGAGCTCGTCGCTCTTGAGCCCCCCGGGCGCTATTTCCTCTGCGGGTTGTCTCAGGACGGGGTGGCCCATGCGTGATACCTTGAGTATCGCCATCTCAGAAATGCCCTTCTAAGTAGTTAATTTAAAAAGCCTTACAAATCTCTATGACAACGAGGCGAACCACGACGCCAGGGCCTCAGTGTCGACGATTTCCTCAAGTGAGTCCACCACGCGATCAGCTTGGTTGAGTTGCTCTCGCGGAAAACTGTTCGTAATTGCGAGGACACGCATACCCGCAGCGCGGCCCGAGCTAACACCAGGGATCGAATCCTCGAAAACAAGAGCCCCCGAGGGCAAGATTTTTTTGTCGCGTTTTTCGTTAATTCTCGCCAGTGCGGTTAGAAAACTCTCGGGGTCGGGTTTTCCACGTTCAACCATTTCGGCCGAAACGATGGTCACAAAGCAATCGATTAGCCCAGCGTCCTCCAAAATGGGCCGAATCTCAGACTCAAGCGCCCCGCTCGCCACGGCCAGCGGCCACCTCTTAGAGGCGGCGCGAATAAGGGCAATGGCGCCGGGCAAAATGGGTGGCTCGCCTGCGAGCGCCTCAAAGTGTGCCTCCTTGATTGCAAGCAACTCTTCAAATCGGCCGGGTAATACATCCATCCCCCTGTCGGCAAGAAACGCGGTCATCATCATCTGATCGTCAAAGGCAAGATAATGGGCCTTGTAGTCGGCCTCCGTGAGTTCCAAACCGCACTCGTCCGCAAAGGTCCGCTGGAAAGCGGCCAGATGGAGCGGCTCGCTATCGGCAATGGTTCCGTCGAAATCAAAAATAAGTGCGCCGAGTTCAGTCATAATGTGCTAGCTCCAGCCCCCTCCGTCCTCGTAGATGTTGACGCCCGTAATATAACCTGAAGCCTCAGAGGCGAGAAAGACGCAGAGCCCGGCGATGTCCTCGGGCTCGCCCACGCGGCCAAGAATAGTTTTTTCATTCAACCATTCCTCATTGCCCGGCTTAGCAAGACCGGGGGACAACATGGGGGTGCGGTGGGCACCGGGCGAGATGCAATTGACACGAACACCCTGTGTGCCCCATTCAACTGAAAGCGCACGGCTCAGGGCGGCGACACCGCCCTTGCTCGCATTGTAGGCGGCGCGTGCCGGACGCTGGGCGCGATCCCCGAGAAAGGTAGCGATGTTGATGATGCTACCTCGCCCACGCGAGAACATGCCCTCGCCCACAGCTTGGCAGCAAAGAAATGTTCCGGTGAGGTTGATGTCTATAATGCGGCGCCATTCATCCTCGGCAAGCGCCACTGTGTCATAGCCGCTGAATACACCCGCCCCGTTGACCAGGATATCGATGGGACCAAGTTTAGATTCACACGCTGACACAAGTTTTTTCACGTCTTCAGATTTCGATACGTCCGCCGATACGGCAAGCACTCTTCTGCCAGTAGCCGAGATGCGCTTTTCAGTCTCGGCAAGCGCCTCAACCCGTCTTCCCGCGAGGGCAACGTCCGCACCCGCCTCGGCTAGAGCGACGGCCATCGCCTGTCCGAGTCCCGAGCCAGCACCCGTTACAAGCGCCACTTTGCCGTCTAGCTTGAATTTGTCCAGAATCATCTGGTTCTCCAGAACTGAGGATTTAAATTTATATAAATATGGGCGCTTTATTTCGCCGAAGCCAAAGCTAGAAGATACACTGGATAAGTGTCAACCTTCGCCAACCATACTAAACAGAGCTACATGCAGGGGAGAAAAGTGCTCGATACAAACCCGAAAGACACTACGCCTCAAAAATCATCCTGCCCGCTATGCGGGGAGGCGGAGGCCGAAAAATATGATAAGGCCGATGGACGCGAGTATCTTCACTGCCCGGTCTGCCGCCTGATTTTCGTTCCCGAGCAATATTGGCCCTCCCCCGAGGCCGAGCGCGCCCGCTACGACCAGCATCAAAATTCGCCGGGAGACAAAGGCTACCTCGCCTTCCTCGAAACGATAGCGACTCCCCTCGGCCAACGGCTCTCGCCCGCCTCCTTCGGGCTCGACTATGGTTGTGGGCCCTCGCCAGTCCTCTGCGAAATAATTGAAAAAAAAGGGCATACAATTGATCGTTATGACCCCCACTATTTCCCCACCCCCCCGAATGGACCCTACGACTTCATCGTATCGACCGAAACCTTTGAGCATTTTCAAAATCCAGGAGAGGAGATTACACGTCTGCTCTCTCATCTAAATGCAGGCGGCCTTCTCGGGGTGATGACAGCCTTTTGGAGCGAGAAGGTTTTTCGAGCGAACTGGCACTACCGGCGGGATTTTACCCACCTGTGCTTCTACCGGCGGGAGACGATGGCGTGGATAGCGGCGACCTTCGGGCTCGAAATCCTATGGAGTGATGAAAAGCGGGCTATCATTTTCAGGTACCTCCCCTGAATCATACCATCTCGCCTCGCATAGCGATTTAGGGACATCTATGGCACCCTTAATCCCTATCGGAGACCTTTTGAAACGCCCCGCTGGGAGCTTTCACGCTCTGATTCCCGTCCGTGTGATACTGGGCGCCCCATCAGTCGAATATGAGGAAAGTTTTAAATGGCGAAGGGCATTGCGTGGATCACCACGACCTGGATATTGGAACTCAGGGACCCGATGCCCCTCCTGCGTCCACTGGAGGATGAGGCGGGCCTCGAAATAAAACTCAACGATACGGGAATCCACATGAGCGAGGCGCAACTTCTCGCAGAACTTCCCGGCGTCGTCGCCTCTCTGCCGAGCAACGATGAATTCACGGCAAAAGTACTCTCCACTGCCCAGGATCTGAAAATCATTTCAAGAACCGGCGTCGGCCTGAACTCCATCGACCTTGCCGCCGCTGCGGAAAACGGCATTGTCGTCACCTCTGCCGTGGGCCAGAACAGCCTCTCGGTAGCCGAGCACACTTTTGCCCTCTTGCTCTCGGCCGCTCGCAGAATCAATTTCCAGGACCAGGGCATCAGAGCAGG
>JABJAL010000041.1 GCA_018669005.1 Nitrospinaceae bacterium | reverse complement strand
GCGCCCTTGAAGATGTTATGCGCGATGACAAACAGATCCTTCTGGTTGCCCAGAAAAATGCTGCTCAGGATGACCCGACCCCAGAGGACATCTATACCGTCGGTACTATCGGCACGGTTCTGCAATTGCTTAAATTACCCGATGGCACAGTAAAGGTATTGGTTGAGGGTGGTGAGCGCGCCAAGATTACCGACTATCGCGAGAACAAGGATTTCTTTCAGGCCTATGCCGAAATTCTGCCTGACGGTGTTGCTGACGATCAGGAGGTCGAAGCCTTATCGCGTACGGTAATTGGCCAGTTTGAACAGTATATAAAGCTCAACCGAAAGATCCCGCCAGAGGTGATGGTCTCGATCAACCAGATTGAGGACCCCTGCAAGCTCGCCGATACGGTGGCTTCGCATCTGGCCTTGAAGATTCCCGAAAAACAGGAGCTTCTTGAGACTGAATCGGTCACCGAACGTCTGGAAAAGGTCTTTTCCTATATGGAAGGTGAGATCGGCGTTCTGCAGGTGGAAAAGCGCATTCGTAACCGGGTCAAGCGCCAGATGGACAAGACTCAGCGCGAGTATTATCTCAATGAACAGATGAAGGCGATTCAGAAGGAACTCGGCGAGATCGACGAGGGTCGCGACGAGGTTTCAGAAATAGAAGAGCGCCTCAAGAAGACCAAACTGTCGAAGGAAGCCCTCGAAAAGACGACGACCGAGATTAAAAAGCTCAAGAACATGAGCCCGATGTCGGCCGAGGCGACGGTTGTGCGCAATTATCTCGACTGGATTCTTTCTATTCCCTGGCAAAAGCGCTCGCGGGCCAACCGCGACCTGAAAAAGGCGGTCAAGATTCTTGATGCCGACCATTTCGGTCTGGAAAAGGTCAAGGAACGGATCATCGAATATCTTGCCGTGCAATTGCGGATGAAAAAGATGAAGGGGCCGATCCTCTGCCTTGTCGGTCCGCCGGGTGTCGGCAAGACCTCGCTGGGAAAATCTCTGGCGCGTGCTACGGGACGGAATTTTGTCCGTATGTCGCTTGGCGGCGTGCGTGATGAGTCGGAAATACGCGGTCACCGACGTACTTATATAGGGTCAATGCCGGGCAAGGTTATCCAGGGCATGAAAAAGGCCAAATATTCCAACCCTCTATTCCTGCTTGATGAGGTGGACAAGCTTGGCGCTGACTGGCGCGGAGACCCGGCCTCGGCACTTCTGGAAGTTCTCGATCCTGAGCAGAACAGCTCTTTTAACGACCATTATCTAGAGGTTGATTACGATCTTTCAGATGTCATGTTCGTTACCACGGCCAATACCATGCGGATGCCCCAGCCGCTTCTTGATCGCATGGAGATCATCCGTATTTCCGGTTACACCGAGGATGAAAAGGTTGAGATCGCCAAGCGCCACCTGATCCCCAAACAGATCAAAAATCACGGTCTGAAAAAAGGTGAGTGGTCAATCTCCGACAGCGCCGTTCATGACATCGTTCGCTATTACACCCGCGAGGCCGGGGTGCGTAACCTGGAGCGCGAGATCGCCAACCTGACCCGCAAGGCGGTGAAGGAAGTGCTGATGTCGTCGAAGAAAAAAGTCACAGTCACATCGCGTAATCTCGCTAAATATGCCGGAGTTCGGCGCTTTAGCTACGGTGAAGTCGAAGAAGAGAGCCTGGTTGGCGTCACCACCGGGCTTGCCTGGACTGAAGTGGGTGGCGAATTACTCTGTATTGAGGCCGTTACGATGCCCGGTAAAGGGGCAATCTCCCATACTGGCACCCTTGGCGATGTGATGAAGGAATCGGTTCAGGCGGCGCGCAGTTTTGTCCGTTCCCGTTCGATTGCCTTTGGTATTAAGCCGACGATCTTTGAAAAACGCGATATTCATGTTCATGTACCCGAGGGGGCAACGCCCAAGGACGGCCCTTCGGCCGGGGTGGCCATGTGTACATCGATCGTTTCCGCCCTGACCGGTATTCCTGTGCATAAAGATGTCGCCATGACTGGCGAGATAACCCTGCGTGGTCGGGTTCTTCCTATCGGCGGCCTGAAGGAAAAACTTCTCGCAGCACTCAGGGGGGGAATCAAAACGGTCATTATTCCGAAAGAGAATGAAAAGGATCTGGCCGAGATTCCTGACAATGTAAAGAAGGGTATGGAGATTATTCCTGTATCGACTGTTGACGAGGTTTTGGAAAAAGCACTGGTCTCACCACTGGTTCCCATTGAGTGGACCGAGGAAGACCAGAAAGATGCTCTGGCTGAGGCTTCGAAGGATAAGGATCATGACAGCTTCGTAACCCACTGATCTGCTGTTGAAAAGGTCGCTACAGCTAATTTTTGTCAATTTAAGGGGGTAAAAAAAGCTGGGGAAAACCTTGTTTCCGTGATTGACGAATCTGTTTTTTCCCATCTAAACTCGCACCTCTTCACCGGGGAATACCTTATGGTGAAGCGGTCCAGTTCTAGACAAACCAGTTTAATGAACTTCTATTTTCATCCCGCACTTAAAAGAGGGGGGAGTACACAGTGAATAAAAATGATCTTGTTGCGTCTGTTGCATCTAGCGCAGATATTTCCAAAGCCGATGCTGCAAAAGCCGTTGATGCAACGCTTGATGCTATTACCACATCCATGAGCGGTGGCACCGAGGTGCGTCTTGTTGGATTCGGCACCTTCAGCGTGACAGACCGTCGCGCCTCTGAGGGCCGTAATCCCCGCACTGGCGAGAAAATTCAGATTCCCGCTTGTAAGGTTCCAAAGTTCAAGGCCGGTAAGGCTCTGAAGGATGCTGTGAACTAAGCACTGAATTTCGAGTTTTATATTCGCCCCTCCGGGGGCGTCGGGAGTGCCGGTCGTTGAAAAACGGCCGGCATTCTTTTATGGTTCCCCTTGATTTTGACCGGCAGGGTAGGCACGGTCCCGGTATTCATGATTGAGGGCGGTTAGCTCAGCTGGTAGAGCATCTCGTTTACATCGAGAGGGTCGGCGGTTCAAACCCGTCACCGCCCACCATGAAGATGGGTAAAACAGGACTCTAAAGTGGCCTTGAAGGCCCCCTTATTGCCGTAGAGGCGAGTTTTTCACGCCAACCGCTTGACAGCTTGAAGGGGGGGCCGTAGAAGAACGCCTCCTCAGTTGTTTCACCGTAATTTTTTGCGGTTCCAATGGGGGTGTAGCTCAGCTGGTTAGAGCGCCGGCCTGTCACGCCGGAGGCCGCGGGTTCGAGTCCCGTCACTCCCGCCATTTTCCCGATTAATCCAACCATCCCCATTTCCACAGGTCTGTCAAAACCCCTTGATGAATCAAGGGCTTTTTTAGTCTTTTTAATGCTGATCCGGCTTTCCTTCCGGGCAATCGCTTTCTATAATGCCTCTACAATATATGGGTGTGATATCCCCGACCTGAAGTGTATTTCGGGTTCGGTGGTATTTGCTCACATGGGTCGCAGTGGCTGCTGCTCATACCAGCCAGGGCCAGACAGGGATTTATTAGATTGACTAGCTTTCTCGCCGAATACCTGCCGATTCTTGTCTTCTTTTTTATCGCCTTTGGTTTGGCCGGATTTATCCTGCTTGCGTCCTGGATCATTGCTCCCCAGCATCCCGATACGGAAAAGCTTTCTCCCTATGAATGCGGGTTCGAACCTTTCGAAGACTCACGGGGCCGGTTTGATGTTCGTTTTTATCTCGTCGCCCTTCTCTTCATTATTTTTGATCTTGAGGTCGCCTTTCTTTTTCCCTGGGCCGTGGCGCTTGGCGACATCGGTCTTTTTGGATTTTGGTCGATGGTCTTTTTTCTCGGCGTCCTGACGATCGGGTTTATTTATGAATGGCGGAAGGGGGCTCTTGAATGGGAATAGATTCGACTTCTCGCCAAGGCCCCAAGGGTGTGCTTCTTCCCGGCACCGAACAGGATGTTCTTGTAAGCAGTATTACCGGTGAGTTGGCCGATAAAGGATTTATCGTCGCCAAGCTTGATAATCTGGTGAACTGGGCGCGTACCGGTTCTTTATGGCCTATGACCTTCGGTCTTGCCTGTTGCGCGGTTGAGATGATGCAGTCGGCGGCCAGCCGCTATGATTATGATCGCTTCGGCAT
>JABJAL010000040.1 GCA_018669005.1 Nitrospinaceae bacterium | reverse complement strand
GCTTGGTGTCGAGATTCACGGAATTGGGATTCAGCCTGATATTGAGGTTGGCCCTGCTCCGAAACCCAAGAAAGAAAACCGCGCTAAATCGTCCACCAAAAGCAAATCGCCTCAAATACCGAAGAGAATTGATGATCCTTCATTCGGGGATGACGATGAGGTTCTACAACTTGCCATTAAGACACTGAAAAAAACGAAGAGTTCTGTCGTTGAAGTTCTTCGCTTAACTGCCCGTCAAATTCAGCCGCATATCGCCCGCCACGCAAAGGGTAATTCTCACGCCAAGGTACCCAAGGCCCAAAATCGAAATCCATAAAAACGTATTTGAATTTACCTCATAGTTACATTTAATTTTATGCACAAACTTGATTATTTTAGGAATATGAATTATCCTATGTTGAGTAGCGTGAGTTTGTATAGGTATTAGAAAGGGATGGGAATTCCAATGGTTCGGATGGTTGATTTGGTAAAAAATAAAGGTGATGGAGGCGTTCTCCCTCCCAAAAGGGTATCTTCGCCCTCAAGCAATCAGACCTCCGATACTGATAAAATTTCATTTGTAGCGGCTAAATCTTCAGAACAATTCTCCAAAGGCACTCAAGGAAAGAGTTCCGTTCTCAAGGGGAACGGAGGGGGGGCTAAAAGCCTTAGCACTCCTAAGAGTTTAAGCGAAACGACCAAATACTGTCCTTTCTTGGGTGGCCGAAAAAATCGGAGTAAAGTAATCGATTATCCCTCTGCGACCAATGTTTGTTATGGAGAGGAGTCGCGTGAAAAAAAATTACTCCGAACGATTACCCTTCCTTTTTCGCTTGTTCCCGCACAAAGGCAACGTGAGCTTTGTCAGGCGACATATCGGCGTTGCCCCATTTTTAAGTCTTGCGAGAATTCTGACTTGTAGTAAATCCTTTTTTCTCATCCCATCAATTTTTAATCTATTTCCCGTGCTGCGGGAGTCCAACTATTGTTAGCTCTTTGGTTTGAGGAATCTGAAATTTCGATTCGGGATGTACCTGTTCCTGATTTGGAACCAGGTGAAGCACTAGTGCGTGTTCGCTCGGCGGGTGTTTGTTCGACAGATATCGAGATAACCCGCGGGTACATGAAATTCAATGGCATTCTTGGGCATGAGTTCGTGGGGGAGGTTTGCGCGCCGGAAAACCATCCCCTTATCGGTCGCCGTGTAGTGGGCGAAATTAATTGTGGATGTGGTCACTGCCCCGCATGTAAAGATGGCCTTGAGAGGCACTGTCCGAATCGAAGTGTTTTAGGCATTCTAGGTCGGCAAGGCGCGTTCGCGGAATTTCTTTCCCTCCCTTCCAAGAATTTGTATGTTGTCCCTGATCATATTGATGATGAGGTAGCTGTTTTCACTGAGCCTATTGCGGCATGCTTTGAGGTGCTTGAGCAATGCCCTGAACTCTCAGGTGGGCATGTCCTCGTTATGGGAGACGGACGGCTCGGTCTTCTGCAGGCGCAAGTGCTAAAGGCAGCCGGAGCCTCTGTGACTATTCTTGGGCGACATTCTCGCAAACTCGCCATTTTGGAAGGAGTGGGAATAACTACCGTAACAGAATCGAGCAACCTTTTAGCACCCTCAAATGAGGGGTGGCCTGCCGTTGTCGAGGCGACTGGTTCAAAAGATGGATTTGAAATGGCTCTATCTCTGCTCGCGCCCCGTGGATCATTGATATTGAAAAGTACCGTCGCAGAACCATCCATGGTTCATCTTGCGCCACTAGTAATCAACGAAATTTCGGTTATTGGTTCAAGATGCGGTCCATTTCCGCCTGCCCTGAAGGCATTATCCGAAAGTATGTTTCGCATCGCTCCGATGATAGACGCTCGCTTCTCTTTGTCTGAAGGCGTTCAAGCCCTTGAAAGAGCTCAAAAAAAGGGTACATTGAAAGTAATCATTTCGCCCTAAGGCGTGGTGGCACCGGATGCAGAATCTGAGGATTCGCCCCTGAGAAGCACGCCCTTTAAGTTTGCGAAGAGTCAACGAAAAGGATTTAGGAAATGTCCCGGCATCCTGCCATTACTGCCCTATGGGCATTTTTTTTAATTTTTCTCGTATCGATCTCGTGGGCAGCTTCGGTAGATCAAAACCGAACTCCGGCGGAACGAAGACAAGCTAGACTCATTAGCCACCTCAAGAAACTCTCGCGTCCTTCGGATTGGAGAATTGTCCGTAAATTTTTTTCTAGTAATCGAGCTCGGCAGATTGAAGGATTTGAAAACTGCCCTTACTCTGAAATTGAATGGCCTTGGTATCTGTCTTCCGGTCATCTTGAAAGATATGCTATTCGGGCGGATTTTATTCCCGTGAATATGGACAGCGATCCAGAAGACGAAACACTCATTGTAGTTCATTCGGATCCGGGCGAAGTGTTTTACACAACTTTTTGTCTGGTGGATGATGAAAAGCGTGGTCGTACACCCCTCTCCTCGTTCAATGAAATTAGCCACAAGAAAAAAATTACTTTTCAAATGGTGGATTTGACTGGTGACGGTGAAGAGGAATTAATTATTTTTGCACGTGATGATCGTGCGGGACGTTTGGTTGATTCTGTCCGTATTATCAAGCCGAATAAAAATCGGCAATTTTCACTGGTGTGGTTTGGTAGATTGAGCGGAGAATTTTCATGGCCCCCTGAGAAAGATAAAGCGAAAAAACAAACGGTTATTCGTAATGAAAAATTGAAGGCTAAAATGAAATTGAAGTTCGACGGGAATGGTAGTCCGGCGACCATTGTCCTCAGTGGGAGTCGTGAAATGAAAAGCCGAATAAAGCCTAGAAAAGGGATTGCCCGTCAGTCGGTTCGAACAGTTTCGTTTGAAGAGCATTGGCGTTGGGATAAAAAACTTTTCCGTTTTTTGCGAGTTCCTTACTATCGATAATCGTTGTAAAAAGATTCGTTTTCGAAAATTGAAGGATTGAAATATAAATTTGAAAAATTCTTATACTTTAATTCAAGTGGATTTGAATAATTGAGTTTTCCCAGGCCTGCAGCTTTGATCGTTCTGGATGGTTGGGGGTATAGGGAGTCGTCCGTCCATAACGCGGTAGCGCTTGCCCGTACTCCTACGATGGATGCATTACTCAAAAACCGTCCCAACACACTCCTTCGCACTTCGGGATTAGCGGTGGGTCTTCCAGATGGCCAGATGGGAAACTCAGAGGTAGGACACCTCAATCTTGGAGCGGGCCGGGTTGTTAACCAGGATATCGTACGCGTCGCTAAAGCCATCGAGAATGGCGAGTTCATGGAAAATAACGCCCTGCTTGGAGTAATTAGAGCCGCCAATTCGCACGGTGGTGCAGTTCATATTATTGGCTTGGTGTCTGACGGGGGGGTTCACAGCCACCAGGACCATGCCGTTGTTGTAGCCCGCCTGGCCCACAAGGCGGGAGCCGAAAAAATTTGGGTCCATGCCTATATGGATGGACGGGATACGCCGCCTTGCGGCGGACTCAAGTACCTAGAAAAATTTGAAGCCGATCTCAAGCGTGAGGCCGGAGCCGAGATAGCCACGGTATCTGGTCGCTACTACGCGATGGATCGCGACCAGCGCTGGGAGAGAACGAAACGCGCCTATGACGCGATGGTTCTTGGCGAGGGGATTTCGTGTCCGAGTGCGCTATCGGCGATTCGAGAGTCATATGCAAAGGATGTGACGGACGAATTTATAGAGCCACATGTTGTACATAATGGAGGAGAGTCCGCTGCCTTGATAAGAGATGGCGACGCCGTTATTTGTTTTAATTTTCGCTCTGATCGTGCCCGTCAGATTTCCCGAGCTTTGACTGATGATGCCTTCGATGGATTTGAGAGAAAGTCTTGCCCCCATGTGCATTATGCTTGCATGACCGAGTACGATGAATCTCTCGGGCTGCCGGTGGCTTTCCCGCCGGTCGAGATGAGGGGGCTTTTTTCCCACGCTCTGGCGGCGGCGGGGAAAAACTCGCTCCGGGTCGCGGAGACCGAGAAATACCCGCACGTCACCTACTTCTTCAACGGGGGAGAGGAGGAGCCACCTCCCGGCGAGCGGCGTGAAATGGTGCCCTCGCCCAAGGTGGCGACCTACGACCTCCAGCCTGAGATGAGTGCCGCTTCAGTGCAACATGTCGCACATAAGGCTATCGAATCAGGTAAATACGATGCGATAGTCTTGAATTTGGCTAATCCAGATATGGTGGGCCACACTGGGGTGGAGGCCGCAGCTATCACCGCGGTCGAGACGACCGACGCATGCCTGGGCCGCATACTAGAGGCGATTGAGCACGCAGGTGGCGCCGCTGTTGTCACGGCTGATCACGGCAACTGTGAACACATGTGGGACGATGAAAACAATTGCCCCCATACGGCACACTCACTCAACGACACCCCGTGCATCGTCATCGCGCCCGGTTTTGAGGGTCCGCTACGAGCAGGCGGCGCGCTCTGCGACGTGGCGCCAACTCTGCTCGGCCTAATGGGTGTCGCGCAACCGCCTGAAATGACAGGCAAGGATTTGAGGATTCTCTGATGGTAGACTCTGCCGATTTTGATCGGTTAAAGAAAATGTTTCACGATGAAGTCGCCGGGCTCACCGATGCCGAACTCGATTGGGACAATCCCGATGAGGAATGGTCCCAGTGGAGCATTCGCCGCCAGGTAAGCCATGTCTCGCTCGCCTATTTTTTTTGGTTGTCCAAGTCATGGGGAAAAATTCTCTGGCCTGATAACCCTCCGACCGACCCGGTGGATTTCTCCAAAGCAGGTGTCTACGACCGTCGGTTGGATGAGGAAAAATTCTGGCGCCTTGAGGATTTATTGCCTAAGTTCGACGAAGCTCTCGTTCTGGCCGCTCGCATTGCGGAAGAAAAGAGCGAAGAGGAAATGAACACGCTAACTCTCAAAAGAGCTTTCAAGCCTGAAATGATGATGGGAAAAACTGACCTGCCGGTCTGCCATTTCTGGGCCTACGTCGCGACGTTTCACATGGATGGTCTGGATCAAGAATCTGAAGATGAAACCGCGTTTACCTTCTCGCTCGCCGGAATGCTCCGGCATCTTTACTGGGAAGCGCTTGTGCATTTAAGGACCATACACCGACTCAAAGAAGCGCAAGAACTTGTGCCCGTCGCCGAAATCAAGCTCGAAGGATATCTTATCGATCCGTTTTTCTGGGGGCCGGGCGAGGGGCCACAACTTTATTAAGCCGATTCGCTCTCATTTTATATTTAAAAGGAGAACCACATGGCGCCGCCCGTTGAACTGGGCCTGATCCTCTCCCTCACCGTCAGAGGGTTATTCATCGGTAACTACGACAAAATGCTGGAGGCCGCGCTGGAGGCCGAGCGGCTTGGTTTCCATTCTGTCTGGCAGTGCGATCATTTTTTCTCGGTCAACCCCAAGGCCTACGCTGAAATGTCGGGCAAGGGCGATCCAAATGCCGATGAGTCCGGTGGAGACCCCGGCCCGGCGACACTTCCCTTGCTCGATAGCTGGGTGGCGATATCGGCCCTCGCACGCGATACAAAAACTATTCGACTCGGGCATCTGGTGAACGATGTGGGATACCGAAATCCCGCCCTCTTAGGGCGCATGGCGGCAACGCTTGATGTGATTAGCGGTGGCCGTCTCGAATTTGGCATTGGCGCCGGGTGGCTCAAGCCCGAATACGACTCCTATGATTACCCATTTCCAAAAGCCTCTGAGCGAATCGCACAGCTTGAAGAGGCCGTACAGCTTATCCGCCGGATGTGGACCGATCCTGAACCGAATTTCGAGGGCAAGTATTTTAAAATTAGAAATGCTTACTGCGATCCGCCGCCGCTACAAAAACCTACGCCTCCGATCTGGATTGGCGGGGAAGGCGATAAACTTCTCGCCACGGCGGCAAGGCATGCTGACGGATTTAACTCCCGCTGGTGGCCCCCCGAGCGATTTAAAGAGCGCATTCCTCAGTTGGCCGAAATTCGCCGTGCGGCAGGTGGCGATCCGAATAGTCTTCAGCCCTCGGTCATGCTCATGCTCATACCCGAGAAAATTGCTTCCGATGCCGACGCTGAAAGAAAAAATTTTGCTGTGGTGCCTGATTCGGGTGTTATTGCGGGAACGCCGGAGGATTGCGCCGGTCGTCTCAAAGCCTACATCGATGCCGGGGTTCGGCGAATTCTCCTGACAATCCCGAATGTGGATAAAAAGCCATACCGGCTCCAACTGGCAGGAGAGGAAATCCTTCCTGCCCTGAAGGCATTATAGGCCAATATTTTCAATTATTTAGCTTGGGGCTGAGTGGTAAGCGGATAACGAATACTCTGTTCTTAAAAAGCAGGTTGATAAAATTCCGAAATTAAAAATAGAATTACGGAAGTTTCAACTTGCCCAATAAGGAGACAGCGGCAGATGGCGACGGGAGATAAGACCCCGAGTGTAATATTCGCGGCCAGAGAAGAATTTATGATTCGCATCGTTCGTGATCTTCTGCGTGGATGCGACATCAAGACGGTCGGAACCAACACTGTTGTTAAGGAAGCCGTTGCCGATATTCGAGCCCATGCGAAAAAGTGGGACATTTTCCTTCTCGATGGAAATTTTGATGAGGCTTTCGATACTGTTGAGGAAATGCGCAACGAATTCGGGCCGCACATCAAGATTCTTCTTCTGATGTCCACACCCACCAAGGAGGACGTTGTCCGGGCTCACCAGGTCGGCGTTAACGATTTTGTCGTTCTGCCCTGCTCGCAGGTCGATTTCGAAGGCAAGCTATACAAACTAATGGGCAAAGAAGTTGCTCCTAAACAACAATCGAAAACCGCCGTTGTTTATCGCAAAGTATAGCGTCCCGTCTCTCCTGTTTCTGTTCAATATTTCTTTTTAGCTCAAAGGAGTAGGCCTGATGCCTGTCGCAAAAGCGCTGGGGGGCGTCGAACTTCGCTATGAAATCACCGGCGAGGGTCCCCCGCTTCTTCTTGTTAGCGGCACCGGCCACGACCGAACCTTCTGGTCGGGACAACTTCCTTTCTTTGAGCGCGGATTTCGTTGTGTGGTTTTCGATAATCGTGGTGTCGGGGACAGCAGCGCGCCACCCCCGGGGTACAGCCTGGCTGATATGGCGGACGACGCTGTGGCCATTCTGGATGCGGCGGGGATTGAGAAAGCGCACGTAACGGGTTTTTCCATGGGTGGCCACATCTCACAAGAGCTTTGCCTTCGCCATCCGGAGCGCGTTTTAAGCCTCGGGCTTCATCACACTTGGGCCAGAAACTGCGCCCGGCTGGGTGATTTCCAAGCGACCCGAAAACGGATTGCCGAGCGCGGCGACATGGAAACCCTTGCCGAGTTCAGCCTGCTAGGCCTCTATTCGCATGCCTACTACGATGCACATGCCGATGAGATGAAAGAAAAATGTAAGTGGTTGGCGAGTCATTCGGGGCCCCAACAGGGTTGGGTCGGCCAGCTTGAGGCCACGCTTCATGGAGACACCCTTGATCGGCTCCAGCAGATTAAAGTGCCCTCCCTGGTGACTGCCTCAAAACTTGATCTTATAATTGAGACGCACCATGCCGAGGAGATTCATTCACGAATCGAGGGCTCGCGCATGATCGTCATGGAAGGCTCGGGCCATGTCGCCCTCATTGAAACCCCTGAGAAATTTGCCCGGCTTTGTCTTGATTTTCTGCAAGAAATCATTCGGCCAAATTAAAATGTTATGTTCCCCAATAAATTCAGAATAAAGGCATCCTCTGTCACATGAACAGAATTTTTAAATGGTTTTTTCCGGAAAAACCGAATGCAAAGGCCACCAATGGACCTGGTAAGGTGGGGCCGCCCCCGCCGAGCCCGTTTGGCGGCTCGCCGCCGGCGCTACCCATGGCGCCGCCGAGCGCTGGAGCGCTCCCCGAGGACGAACTTGCCCGCCGTATCGAGGCGCATTCGAAATGGCTCGACTCTGGCGGCAGGGAGGGTGTAAAGGCAGATTTAAAGGGAGCGCCCCTTCGATTTTCAAATTTATTCATGGCCCGTCTTGAGCGCGCCGATCTTTCCTGTGCCGATCTTCGAAATGCCAACGTCCAATGGGCGAACCTGAGCGGCGCAGATCTCTCTGGTGCGAATCTTGCCGATGCCGATTTGTTTCAGTCGAATTTCAGTGGTTCCAATCTTCATTCAATATCTGCAAAGGGGGCGAGTTTTTTCATGGCTGACCTTCAAGGGACCAATCTTGGGGATGCCGATCTTCGCGGGGCGGACATGAAAGGCAGCAAACTCCAGGGAGCCGATCTGAGAGGTGCCGATTTCACAGATGCGCAAATGGAAGGGGCGGAAATGGGTGATATCCCTCCTTCTGACGAAAAGGCTCAGCCTCCAAGTGAAGAGAAGGCATGACATGGGTCGCCTTTATCAGATGATTCTTCGTTTGTTGCCTCGCGAGGCGAGAAGGCTTTATAAGAGACCTACGGAAACAGCTCCTGGTGTCGCTCCTTCAGTACTCGAACCTTCCCAAATTGAGATGAGCGAAATTCTGGAGGCCCATGCCGAATGGGTTGAGAGCGGAACCGAGAAGGGGAGCCGTGCCGAGCTTGGCGGTTGTAATCTGGCAGGGGCCGATCTTGCGGGCGCATTTTTAAAGCGAGCGGCACTCCCAGGCGCGAATCTTCGGGAAGCGAATCTTAAAAAAACTGATTTTCAGGGCGCAGAACTCTCGGGTGCGGACCTTGGCGGCGCGGACCTTGGAGGCGCCTGGCTGATGGGCGTGGATCTCAAAGGTGCGGATCTCACAGGCGCAAATCTTGAGGGGGCGATGCTTAGGGCGGGAAAGCTTGAGGGGGCATGCCTAAAGGGCGCGTGTCTTGCCAGGGCCAACCTACAGGGTGCGCATCTGGACAATGCAGATTTGACTGGGGCCAACCTTGAGGGCGCCAATCTAACCCGCGCCACACTTGAGGGGGCGAGGGGATATGAACCTTCGCTTCCCGATTCTTCCTGAAATAAATTTTGATCCGACCACAAACTATTTAAGTGTAGATAAATTCCTTGACAGGAGTAGTGTTTAAATATAACTTAATGTTAAGTAAATTAATGTTTGCTAAGTATTCGACCGCTATTTTGCTTGTCATCTGTTTGGATTAATTCTTGAGGGTGTTATGGGTAGCCGCTATGAGGGGGCAAAGGGGGAGACGCGTGCGCTGAGCGCGTTGATTAACCTTGTGCGCGCGGGCGAGTCGGTGATGGGTCGTTTGAATGGCCAGTTCTCCGGACTCGCCATCACCCAGAGCCAGTTCAGCACCCTGGACGCGCTTTATCACCTGGGGCCGCTTTCTCAGCGCGAACTGGGCGAGAAGATTTACAAAACTAGCGGAAACGTCACCATGGTGGTGGACAATCTTGAGCGGGCGGGAATGGTCCGCCGGAGGCGGAGTGAGACTGATCGCCGCCGGGTGGCGGTCAGTCTTACGGGTAAGGGAAGAAAAACGATACGCGAGCTTTTGCCCAGACGGGTGGCCGCAATACGAGATGAGATGGCCGGGCTCACTGCTGCCGAGCAAGATGAGCTTCGCCGGTTGTGCAAAAAGCTGGGACGGCGCGATAGCCGATAGCCTCAAGGAGATGAGCCATGACAGAGACAGCAACCGAAACGGTTGGCGCGGATGTCGATTTGATTGAGCATTATTATGAAAAGGGCTACTCGGACGGCCTGCCCGTTGTTCCGCCCACGTCTGAGAAAATGGCGGCGATGCTGGCGGCGCTGGGCGGGGAGCCGGATTTCGTCGAGTGCCGTGTGCCACCGCGCTGGGGGAGCCTGACGCGGGAGATCATCGCGGTGAACACGGTGATGGCGGGCTGTATTCCCGAATACGCCCCGGTCGTGCGCGCGGCGATAAAGGCACTTTGTGATTCGCATTTCAACCTGAACGGTGTTCAGGCGACCACGCATATGGCCTCGCCGCTGATAGTCGTGAACGGGCCGATTCGCGAAGAAATCGGGATGAACTCGGGCTGCAACGTATTTGGTTCGGGCAACCGGGCGAACGCGACTATAGGCCGCGCTGTTCGGTTGATGCTCTTGAATGTAGGCGGGGCGTGGCCGGGGGAACTCGACAAAAGCACGCTCGGCCATCCGGGAAAATACACCTACTGTATAGCCGAGAACGAGGAAATCAGCCCCTGGGCCCCCTATCATGTTGAAAAGGGATATGCGCCCGAGGCGAGCACGGTGTTCGCCATTGCAGCCGAGCCGCCTCACAGTGTGACGAACCATGTGTCTGATGATCCTGAGGGAATCCTTGAGAGCATTTGCTCGGCGATGAGTACCATCGCCCACAACAATGCGGTTTCGAGTGGGTCGTGTGCTGTAGTTATTGGGCCCGAGCACGCAGCCACCATCGCCGGAAAAGGCTGGACGCGCCATGATGTGCGGAGCTTTCTGTGGATGAACACCAAGAACACCTTTGCCGACGTTAGCTTCTCGCACCGCTACGGCAAAATTTACAATCGAAATCTGCCCCGGTGGTACCGCCGGGAGCCCGAGGCGCGCATTCCCATCGTGCCCTCGCCTGAGAGCATTCATCTGTTCGTGGCAGGTGGCGAGGCGGGACGTTTCTCAGCGTTTATCCCCGGCTGGGGGCATATGACCAACCCGGTCTTGCGGGCGATTGACGACTCAGAGCCTGTGGGTGGCGCGGTCTGTGTGGATGGTTCTTGTCTGCTGTAAATTATTCTCCAAGGAGGTGAAAAGATGAGCAATTTAGAAACGAGTTATCAGATTTACGATCCACGCGGAGTGGTCGAGGCCGAGCCAAGGCCGGTGTCAAAGCGTGCTGGCTCGCTCAAAGGCCTGCGCGTTGGTGTGCTCGATAACACGAAATGGAACGGTAGGCGTTTTTTAGAAAAGACGCTTTCTTTGCTCCAGGAGAGTGAGGCGCTTGGGGAGGTGACGTATTACAAAAAAGAGAGTTTTTCGAAAAATGCTGCGCCCGAGCTAATTGGGCGAATTGCCGCCGAGAGCGATGTTGTTATAACCGCCATCGGAGACTGAGGCTCTTGCACATCGTGCTGTATGCACGACGGAGTTCATTTTGAGCAACTAGGCGTCCCCACGGCGGTCATCGTGACTGAAACTTTTTTGCACGAGGCACATGTTCAGCGCGCGGCGCTGGGAATGGAGGGTATCGACCCGGTCGTGATCGAGCATCCCCTGTCCACTCTGTCTGACGGTGAGATCGCCGCCCGTGCTACCGCCGCCGTGCAGCAGGTGAAAAAAATTTTGGAGGGCTAGGCGCCTCCCTTTCCCGGAGGCGTCTACACGGGCAATCAACATATCTGTCTTCTTGAGTTCTTCAAATTCCTACAGTTCTCCAAATTTCGATCCGAGTTTGTTTCGTTTGAAGTGACCCAGGTCAATAATTGATCATTTTCATAACAATTTCCTAACGCATTAGTGGCCGAAAATCCATACATTGAAAAGCGTCAATGAAGGGAGTTTTCTCCCCACTTAAAGGGCGATTCGCATTTGATTAAGACGGAGATTCGAGTCATGCGATTTTCATCGAAAATGATTTATGTTTTTTTTCTTGCGACCTTGATTCCGGTTCTTGCTTCCTGCGGAGACAGCCAAGTCCCCGTTGTGAGCAGATCTCTGACTAGGGCGAAAAAATTAAACGATCAATTGGTAGAGCTAATACGTAAAAAAAATTACAGAAAAGCGCTTCCGATTGCCGAGAAGGTGCTCGCGCTCCGCGAAAAATCGCTCAAGCCTGAAAGTCCCCGCGTGATTGAAAGCATAGATAGTTTAGCTGCTATCTACGTGGCTACGCGTCGCTACAAAAAAGCCGAGGAATTGTATGTCAGAAGGCTGGCAATTCTCAAAAAAACATCTGATCCCGAGCATCTTGATGTCGCCGCCACGCTTTACAAGATGGCGCCCGCCTACCGAAGACAGGGAAAGTTTGCCAAGGCCGCCAAGTTTCTCAAGCAAGCGCGTGTCATTTACGAAAAGAACCTCGGCCCAGATCATATGTTCATCGTCCAGACCATCAAGCGCCAGGCAAACCTTTATCAATCGATCGGCATGTGGCAGCAGGCCGCCCCATTTATGAAAGAGGCCCGCGCCATGAAGGCCAGGCTTGCCAAGCAGCAGACCAAAAAATCGGGCTAATTCATATCAAAAGGTTGTCCGTGCCCGAAAAATTCCTGGGGTAGGTGAATAATATCCGCCTACGCGGTTAAAATAGCCGCATGTCTAAACCACTCGAAGGCATCCGGGTCCTCGACCTGACGCAATATCTTGCCGGCCCTCAAGCCACGCTTTTTCTCGCTGGCCTGGGGGCCGAAGTTATTCGCATCAACAATCCGGCCCGGCCCGATCCGGTGGCGGAGAGCCCTCCCTACGCTGGCTCGAAGGGCGTTTCCTTTCAAAAACAGTCCGACGACGACATCGGGATCGCCTATCTCAAGCGCGCCCGCAACAAAAAATCCGTCACCTTGAACATCAAGGAGCCGCAAGGCCGGGAGTTGTTTATGCGACTCGTGGAAGAGTCCGACATCCTGGTCGAGAATTTTGGGCCCGGTGTGGCTAACCGGCTTGGAATTGATTATCCGGCGTTGAAAAAAAGGCGGCCTGATCTTATCTATTGTGCGATTTCGGGCTACGGCGCTACCGGCCCTGATGCTGATCTCAAAGGATACGATGCCGTGATTCAGGCGGCGGCCGGTTTAATGAATCTCACCGGCTTTCCGGACGGCCCACCGACTAAAGCGGGATCGGCCCTGGGCGATAGTCTGGGTGGCACATTCGCCTTCGGCGGCATCATGACCGCCCTTTTTCATCGCGAGCGAACTGGGGAGGGGCAGTTTATAGATATCTCGATGGCCGACTGCATCTTTTCGCTGGTGTTCGATGAGCCGATGGATTGCTATGAGGAACTCGGTCTACCCGAGCGGATGGGCAACCGAATTATGCGTCTGTCGCCGTTCAACTCCTATGCCGCGATAGGGGGCTGGCTAGTTATCGCGACGGGCACCGATGCCCACTGGCACGATCTTCTTCGCGCCATCGGACGCGACGATTTATTGGCGGAGGCCCGTTACGCAGATATGACCAGTCGCCTGAAGCATAACGAGGAGATTGACGAAATCATCGGTGCATGGACGAGGGAGCGCGAGGTAGACGAGGCGGTTCGTCTTTTGAGGGAAGGCGGTGTCATCTGCGGGCCGGTGCGAAATATCCAGGATATTCTCACCTGGCCGCATCTTAAAGAGCGCGGAATGGTAGGTGAGCTTCCGCATCCCTTGCTTGGCCAAGTGTCAGGGGTGCATGCGCCAGGATTTCCAATAAAGTTTGAAAAGTCCCCTGGTGGCTACGAGCACCCCGCCCCTTTAATTGGAGAGCACAACGAGGACATTTTCGGTGGCCTGCTGGGAATTGATGCCGAGAGCAGAGATCGGTTGAAAAAGGATGGGGTCATCTAGCCCGTTCGGTGTTCGTGGTAATTACCACATGGTTTTCTTGGCCCTATCAAGCCAGGTACGGTCATACTCTTCGCCGCCAACGGAGCCATTGCTCAACTCGGAAAGAATTTCGCCTGCGGTGGGCAAGGCGTCCGACTCAATGTACTTATCGGGATTCCACATATCCGAGCGCACGATGGCTTTGGCGCACTGGAAATAAATTGTTTCGACCGTTACGACAATCACGGAACGCGGCGTTTTTCCGTTCGATATGAAAGATTCAAGAAGATCGGGGTCCGTGGCGATTTGTGCGCGGCCATTTGCCCTGAGAATACTGCCGGATCCGGGTATCAAAAAAAGAACCGCCACGCGTGAATCTCGGATGATATTGCGCAGCGAGTCTGTTCGGTTGTTGCCACGCCGGTCAGGGAGCATGAGCGTATTCTCGTCATGGACACGCACAAAACCGGGCGCATCTCCTCGGGGGGAGCAATCAAGCCCCTCGGGTCCGCTGGTTGCTATTGCCACGAAGGGGGAGGCCTCGACCAGCGCACGGTAGTGGGGGGTGATATGATTGACCTCCTTTACGAGGGAGGGTGCTCCCGGCTCTCCGTAAAGGTCCTTGAGTTCGTCTAGTGTGGTGATGGTCTTCATCGTCAGGTTCTCCAGGATGAGAGATGGGAGCCAAAAAATTCCTTTGGTGGAAATGTAGGACTGAAGGTATAAAAGAGCGTAACCCCTTACAAGAACTCTTTCTAGCGCGGGAGCTACTACCTGATAATGAAGTTTTTTTGAGTGTCCTTTTAATCTATGAGAGATTCTCCGGCATATAGATATTAAATACTGGGAAATTATTTCCTGTATCCGCACTGAGGGAGATACCGTTGTGCCAACGCTGAGCCTACATAGCCTGGGCAAGATCGATATTTATTATGAGGAGGAAGGTAGCGGCGAGCCGCTGGTACTGGTAGGCGGGTTTACGGCGACAGTCGAGGTTTGGGGTAAACTAAGGCCGCTTCTCGCGGGAAAGTACCGGGTTATCATGCCCGACAACCGTGGCAGCGGGCGCACCCGAATTGAGGATGACGACGGTGATCGCGCCCCAAAGCGTTTTGCTCAAGATGTTTTATCGCTGATTAATGCCCTCGGCCTTGAGCAGGTTCATCTTATGGGATCCTCGATGGGCGGGATGATTGTTCAGGAATTTGGCGTTCAGTACCCTGAGCGGCTCAAGAGCTTGATCGTCTCATCGTCCCATTTTGGGGGCGGCGAGAAAATTGATTCGCCTCCTGGGGTGCGCGAGACCCGCAAGCGTGGTGGGGTGCCCGGCGCCACTAAGGAGGAGCGTATAGAGGCGCTTGAGACGATTTTTCACACCGAGACCATCCGGACAAGGCCCGAGGTTGTCGAGTTTTACGACCAGAACAAGCAGGCGTTTCCGCACAGCGCCGAGGAGCTTGAGGCCAGAACCGAAGGGATGGCGGCGTTCGATCTTTCTGGCAAGGTGGGTGCTATCGAGGTGCCGACGCTGGTTATTTCAGGGTCACACGATTATCTGGTGCCCACGGAGAATTCGCACCTCCTGGCCGAGCGAATTCCGAATGCCGAGCTTGCGATTATCGAGAATACGGGACATCATTTTTACTCTGAGCGACCCGAAGCCTCGGCTGAAGTCATCCTTGAATTTTTATCGAGGCTATAAAATTTTATTCGAATTAGTGCCTTTTGTGCATTTAAGGCATTGAACTATAAGGCTTTATTCTCTTTAAAGAGGGTCCCTCTTTCCTACTCTTTCCTCTCCCAAGCCTTGGGCAGTGTTGATATGATGGGGTATATCCGTTCAAAATAATTTTGGTTCAAGATTTTCAGCAGAGGAGATTTTATTTATGCGAATTTGTACGTTCAGCCTGGGGGGCGAGGCCCGTGTGGGTGTTTTGTTTGGCGAGCAGATTGCCGATTTGACTCTAGCCTTTGCGCTCTCATTCAAAGATCTTGATGCCGAGGAGGCGCTTGAGGCCGCCGAGGAAATTGTGGCGGATACATGCGAGGAGCTTCTTAGTGATCTTGAATCCACCCGCCTTATCACCGATGCCGCCCTCAAGGCGCTGGGCGCGCTCAAACGCAAAAAACAGCCCTTCGTTTTCGATGGTTTTCCCGTCGTATTCGATCCGGATAACGTCGAGGTGCTTCCACCGGTATCGGAGGTGACGTTGTTTTGCATGGCACGCAACTATGTTGCACACGCCGCCGAAATGGCTAAGCAAAAAATTGACGATTTCAAAGAAGAGCTTCCGCTGTACTGTTTCCTCAAGCCCGCGACGTCAATCAGCGGCCCCTTTGACCCTGTTGTCGTTCCGCGCTCTATGAAAAGGCTCGACTACGAACTTGAGCTTGGCATCGTCATTGGAATGGGTGGAAAAAATATCCCGGTCGATAAGGCGATGGACCACGTTGGCGGGTACACGCTCATCAATGACATGAGCGACCGGGGCAACCTCGCCCTAGGTGACAAGCGGTTCATCGACTGGTATGCGATGAAGGCGCCCGACGGTTTTGCGCCGACCGGGCCGTATATCCTTCTTTCTGATAAAAAAGTGGACCCACATAAGTTGAGATTGAAGCTCTGGGTAAACGGCGAGCTTCGCCAGAATGCCTCGACGGGCGATATGATATGGAAGGTGGATGAGCAGATTGCCTACCTATCAACGGTGGCGACGCTCCGGCCGGGTGATATCATCGCGACGGGCTCGCCTGCGGGCAATGCCGCTTCGTGGGGTAAGTTCCTTGAGCCTGGCGATGTCCTTGAGGGCGAGATTTCGAAAATCGGCCGCCAGAAATATGTGATACAGGCGGGAAAAGTTGTCTACACGATTCTTTAAATGAGTGCTCAGATGCACCAAGAGGGGAAATAGCATGAATTCAGAAACCGCGGCAGCGGTTGATATTCAAGAACTTTGTGAACTCGATAAGGCACATGTCTGGCACCCGTTTCTCAATCACAACACTCTGGACGAGAATCCGCTCGGCGTAATCGTCAAGGGAGATGGCTGCTCGATTTGGGACGGAGAGGGGCGAGAATACCTCGACGCCATGGCCGGCCTGTGGTGCGTGAACATCGGCTACGGCAGAAAAGAGGTTGCCGAGGCGGCTTATCAACAACTGCTTGAGCTTCCCTACTACCCGCTCTCCTCGATAACCCCGCCCGCAGCGAAGCTAGCCTCAAAGCTTGCTGAAATCCTGCCCGGTGATCTTGAGCGCATCTGGTTCGTGAACTCTGGCTCGGAGGCAGTGGACACAGCGATCAAGATTGCCCGCTCGTGGGGGCGCAGCCAGGGTGGCCGCTATAAAATCATCGCCCGCTATCAGGGTTATCACGGCGGGACAATTGGCGGCGCGAGCCTCACCGGGCAGACAAGCCGCCGCGCGCCGTTTGAGCCTCTTTTGCCGGGCGTCATTCATCTTCAGGCCCCCTATTTCTATCGAAGCGCCTATTCGAGCGAGTTTGAACTGGCCGAGCGACTTGCGGCCGATTTGGACGCCGTGATTCGCTACCAGGGGCCCGACACGGTGGCCGCTTTCATCGCCGAGCCCATCATTGGCGGCGGCGGCGTAATCCCGCCACCGGCGGACTATCTCAAGCTGATGCGTGAGGTGTGCACCCGCTACGGCGTGCTCATGATCATCGATGAGGTGATCACCGGGTTCGGACGCACGGGAGAGCTATTCGCCTCGGACCTTTACGGCATCAAGCCCGACATCATGACGATGGCTAAGGGACTGAGCAGTGGCTATCTGCCCATCGGGGCAACGGCGGTGACGGATGAAGTGTTCCAGGTATTAAATGGCGAGGGCGAGGCAGGTTTTCAGCAGATCAACACCTATGGCGGCCATCCCGCCTCCTGCGCCGCTGCACTCAAAAACCTCGAAATCATGCTGGGAGAGAATTTGCCCCAGAACGCCCGCGAGGTCGGCAAAGGTCTTGGCGAGGCGCTGGGCCATCTCAAAGACATTCCCTGTGTGGGTGATGTCCGAGGAGTTGGGCTTATTTGGGGTGTAGAGCTAATAGATGAAAACGGTGATCCGCTCCCGACAGAGTCAACCGCGAAAGTTCTTTCCTTTGTGAAGGACGAGGGTGTTCTCATCGGCAAGAACGCCGGCATCGCCGACGGGCCCTCGAACACACTTACCATTTCCCCGCCGTTGATCCTGACCGAGGAGCAGGGGGCAAAGATCGTCTCAGCCCTCGATACGGCGCTCAAAAAATTTCAGGCCGAGGGGTAATCACGCATCCCGGTCGCTGAGGCTGGTTAAAATTCGCCGCCAGTGCAAATTAACTTCAGCCGCTAGAGTAGATTAATTTCAACCTGTGTAAGCCCTCCCTTCGGGGAGGGCTTTTTATCTTGCTGATAAATAAAGAGTTGAAATGTAGATGCCCAAGTAAAATTAGTTCATTTTTTGATTGTTTTATATTTGACAAAATGAGATTGAACGAATATGCTGGGCCTCGTTCCTCAATAAGGTTATCAAGGTCATCTCTTCGAAATGGAGACCCGTCATGGTTCGAATGGAAAATCTCTCGGAACCCGAGGTTATCGGGCTCACCAATTTCCCCCTGCCAAGTTTCGAGGGAAGCCCGTGGGCGGGCGGCCCACCCTTGAGCCAAAGGCGCGTCGCCATCGTCTCAACGGCCGGGCTGCAGCGCTTGGAGGATAATACCTTCACCCGGCAATCCGGCGATTACCGGGTTCTACCGAAGGAGCTGGCCGCCTCCGATATTTTCATGAGTCATCTGTCCACGAATTTCGACCGGACGGGATTTCAGCAAGATGTAAATATTGTATTTCCGATTGACCGCCTCAAGGAGCTTGAGGGCGAGGGCGCCATCGGCTCAGTGGCAGATTTCCACTACTCGTTCATGGGTGCCATAGCGCCGGAGCAGATGGAATCCTCGGCCCGACGGGTGGCGGGTTTGTTGAAAGATGACGGCGTGGATGCTGTTCTGCTCTGTCCCGTCTGACCGAACTGCACGCGCGCCGTCGGCGGGCTTGCCCACTACTTCGAGGAAGAAGGCATCGCGACCACGCAGATCAGCTTGGTGCTGCCGCATACCGAAAAAATCAGGCCACCCCGCGCGCTCTGGGTGCCGTTTGATTTCGGCCGCCCTTTTGGGGCGCCGAACGAGCCCGAGTTTCAGATGAAAGTTCTTCGGGCGGCGCTCGCCTTGTTTGAGGCGGAGCAGGGCCCTGTTCTGGAGAAATTCCCGGATGATGCCCCTGGTCCGAAGGCGGGGTTGGAAAGCTGGGTATGCCCGGTTCCCATGAGCCGCCCGGCTGAGGACGCGGATTCCACGGGTTATCTCGACGGTCTGCTCGAAGAGATGGCCAATCTTCGGACCTGGTACGACCTTGGTAAGGAAAAAAGGGGGCGCACCACCGTCGGAGTGAGTGGAATGGAAGTTGAAGTTGCTGCGAGGTTCATCGTTTCGTTTTTAAGCGACTCGCCGATGGAGAATCCACGCGCCGACCTCAGCGCCCCCGACGTTTTCAAGCTGGCGCTTGAAGATCTTCGCGCTTACTACTTCGAATCCGCCGTAAGCCAGCCGGGAAACCCCGGTGCGCGCGAGGTGGCCGAGTGGTTTTGGGATGAAACCAGCGCGGGCAATGTTTTCATGGCGCTTGAGCCCGTTTTGGCCGCCAGCGAAGATAAAATCTTCCGTTTGCTGGCCGAGCGCATGCTCGTTCCCCGGGCGCAATTTCACAAAATGCCCGAAGAGAGTCATGAGCGCTACATGGCGTCCTTGGGCTCACGGCTTTCACCCTCGCTTGATCCCAAACACCGTTAAGTGAAAATGAACCGATCCACTCACAAAATAATTCGGGGGAAATAATGGTCTCTTCGGACTCAGAAAAATTACAAGCCCCGGCAAAAACGAATCTCACGCGAAGTCTCGATGAAGATGCACGCTACGCCCTGATGCGAAACGGCTCGCGCCTTTTCAAGGAGGCCGACCCGTTTTATCGCTCGCTGGGTCTCACTGGTCTTCAGTACAACGTTCTTCGTGTGCTGGAGGCTGTCGAGGAGGAACTTCCCCAGCAGGAAATTGCGCGGCGTGTTCTTGCCAGTCGTGCCAACATCACGAGCCTGATCGATCAACTCGAAGAAAAGGGTTTGGTCGAGCGGCACACTGGTGACGACAGGCGGGTCAAGCGGATTCGGATAACGCAAAAGGCGCTGGATATGCTTGAGCGCACCTATGACGAAATTCTTGCTATAAGCGCCGGGCTCATGAAAAATCTTTCCAGCGAAGAGAAAAAAGAGCTTCTTCGTCTGGTGGAAAAACTCGAAGCGTAGAGTTCTATTAGTGCCGCCCCGCCTCCCGGTCGGGTGAATTTTGAAATAGCTGTTCAGAAGATTAAAGGAGGAGAGCAATGCCGAATATCACGATGCTCGATATCGAGGATTTAAAGAAAACAAAGCTTGCCCCATTCGTGAACAAATGTCTCAAGCACCGGGCGCCCGATCCGGCATTTCATGCCATGCAAGGGCATAACGAGGACCTCTCGAAGGCGATGTACATCGCCTGGGGTACGGTTTTCTCCACCGGCGTTGTTGACCACAAGCTCAAGGAGATCATTCGGGTGCAGCTCTCGCGGGCAGCCGATTGTAACTACTGAGGCAACGTACGATCCGCTTCGGCGAAGCGGGACGGTCTCACCGAGGAGTTGATCGACGAGGGCATCGAAAACTACCGGAAAAGCGACAAATTCTCCGAAGCCGAGAAGCTAGCGCTTGAGTACAGCGAGTTGATGCAGTTCGAGCCCGAAAAGATTGACAAGGCGTTTTACGCAAAATTGCGAGAACATTATTCGGATGAAGAAATTGTTGAGTTGGGCAGTTTCATCGGGTTCAATGTCGGCTATCACACATTTTTCAGGACATTGGATTTTTACCCGATGTTCTCGCCGGATGGCCGACTGGTGGACCAGGAGGAGTCGCGACGCATTTACGGCGCTAAGCCGACCTCGCACCTCCGGGGCCCAATGGCACGTGCTACCGGCACAGAAAACGAATAGGACAATTTTTCAAGGAGATAATTAAAAATGCCGAATGTCGAACCACTTTCAGAAGATCAAATTGATCAAAAAGGTTTTACGAAATTACTTAGACGCTCCAGGGAAATTCAGGCGCCCGACGAGCTTTTTGTCCGCATCATGGCCCATGCCCCTGGCTACGCGAAATCCTTGCACGACGCCATGTATATGTCCCATGTCGAGGGGAACGTGGACCATAAGCTCAAGGAGATTATTCGCGTCCAGCTTTCCCGAAAGGCCGAGGATACCTATTTCGCCAATTTGAGATCTGAAAAGGCCAAAGGAGATGGCCTCACCGAGGAGCGCATCGAGGCGGGCTGCGGAGACTTCGAGAATGATTCACAATTCACCGAGGCAGAAAAATGGGCGCTCCGCTATGCCTGGCTGATGTACCGGGAGCCCGGAAAACTAAACGCCGAATTTTATGATGAAGGAAAGAGGCATTACTCGGAGGCGCAGATCATGGAACTCGGCGGCTTCGTCGCGCTCCACTACGGCATGCAGGTATTCATGCGCACCCTCGGGGCGTTTCCCATGCACGACTCCGAGGGCAATGAAGTAAGCCAGGCCCAGTCCGAAAAGATTTACGGCGCAAGTGTTAACGGTTAACCCAACCAGGAGGATTTGAACATGTCGTTATTGCCTATGCTTACCGATGAAGAGGCCGGTCCCGAGGCCCGGGTGCTTTTTGACTCCAGCCGCAAGATGTTCGGGCGGGTGGCGAACGCCGTCCGGGTGGCAGCGGCCAGCCCGCGCATGGTCCAGCCGATGTACGGGTTTTTGCTTTCGCTCTGCCGGGCGGAGATTACCGATGTGCTTGATGCGCGGACCAAATCGCTACTTATTCTCAAAACATCCATGATTAACGGATGTGCCTACTGAACGGCCCACAACGTCACGTTCGGTCGAGCGTGCGGTCTTTCCGATGAGCAAGTTGATGCGGTTCGGGATGACACCTATGCGGATTCGGAGCTATTCACAGATGCCGAGAAGGCTGCCATCACCTGGGCGAAGCATTTGACGAAATATTCATTCAAGGAGCATCCCGAAGCCCTCGTGGAGATGAAAAAACACTACGACGGGGCGCAGATTGTCGAAGCGACCCTGGTGTCCGGTTACTTCAACATGTGGAACCGATTTGTTGATTCGCTTGAAATAGATATCGAGGGTGACGATCAGATGAGTCTGTTCACCAAATCTGTGGTTGTCGAAAAAAGTGATTTTACCGAATATATGAATAGCTGTTGGTGGGCTAAGAATAAGTAAGGTTATCTGGAAATTTGGAAGTGGATCTCGTAGGTTCCGCAGTCCTTGCTCTGATTTTCCGAAAATTAAAAGCCTGGCGAGCAAGAAAAACTTATGGAAGAATACAAGGATGATGAACGAATCGAATATTCAAAGGGGATGAATGATGGCCTATACGTTTAGTGAGTTTTGCGCAGACTGCAACCGGGCGCTCAAGACGGACTCGGGCGAGGCCGGGAGGCTGGCGGTTCAGAAACATTTCGATAAAATTCTTCTCCACACTGAATTTGTGAACGAGCACCTTGGCGAGAACCCGCCGCCCGGGCGGCACATCATATTCGTGGACAAGGAAACGGACATGAATGTGATGGTGCACATCATGGACAAAGATGGGTTTGCCGTGCCGCATGATCATGGTCCCTACTGGGTGATTTACGGAAATGCCACCGGCTATACCGACATGACGGAATTCAATCGACTCGATGACGGCTCAAAAGAGGGTTACGCAGAGCTTGAAGTGTCGAAAGAGTACCGTATCAATCCCGGCGATTCATCGGTGTACGATGTGGGCGACATTCACTCTATCGACTATCCGGCGAATACGATGTTCATTCGCTTAACGAGCGGAGACGTTGAGAGCGGACAGAATCTAAGCTTCAGCATGGAAAACAAAACCGTCGAAATTCAGGACCGCTCGAAACAGGGACGTGTCACCTCAAGAGTGAGCGCCAAGGCGGATAGATAGGAGGTATGACACCATGGCCGGGCAAAATAACCTTTCTCCCCAGGAGCAGTCTGCTCTGACCCAAAGGCTCCAGGAGTGGATTGAGGCAGAAAAAGAGCGGGGAATCCCGTTGGAGAGCATCCTCGTTGCCTGCGGTGAGTGCGGAATTGTGCCCCTGCCGCTTGATCCTGAGGATGAAAATCCCATCGTGTCGGATTAGAGAAGGCTCCCAACTCCCGAAATCTAGCCCCCGGTTTCTTTGTTGATTAAATCGCTGCGCTCTTTTACTTGCCTGGGCGTTCGTTGTATACATTCCACCTCGATACACCAGGTTGACCGCCTTCGCGGGACGGTGCCCATGAGGCGTCGGGCGGTGAACCTCGGATGATTCATATCCCGCGGGAGGAAGTTCTGTGGCGCAGTCTGTGTGTAATGGAATTCAAATTGCTTTTGATGACACCGAATTCGGTTCATCCAAACCCCCCATCGTGTTCATCCACGGCAACACGCTGAATCGCTCGATGTGGGACAAACAGAAACAATCCCTTCGGGCGGCGAACCGTGTCGTCACCTACGACCTCAGGGGGCATGGCGGGTCCGAGAAGCCGATCACGGGCTATTCACGTGAAGAGGAAGTCAAGGATCTCAAAGATTTACTCGATGTCGTGCGGGCGCCTAAATCGCATCTCGTTGGCTTGAGCCGGGGCGCGGGCATTGCCCTGTCTTTCGCTGCTGCACATCCGGGCATGGTCTCCTCGGTTTTCGCAATGAGCCCGAGCTTCGATCATGATCGCCACTTGCCAGATTTCGCCAACCAGCGACTCGATGTCATGGCGACGCTCCGAGGCGAGGGACTTCGCGCGGCGAAGGAAAAGTGGCTCTCGCTCCCCCTTTTCACTCAAGCGCTTGAGGACGAGGAAGTTGCTGCGAGAATCGATCAGTTGATGCTTTCCTACACGGGAGCGCATTGGCTCGATGAGCAGCCACCGAAGGACCCCTCGCTGGGCGATGCCGCCTCTTCGATAACCGCGCGCACCCTGATTATGGTTGGGGAGAAGGAAGCGCCCGGATATCACGCCTGTGCCGATGAGTTGGTGGAGAAGATCTCCGGCTCGGAGAAAAAAGTCATGCCCGATGTGGGGCATTTGATCAGCATGGAGGCATCAGACGAGACCACAGCCGCTATCGAGACCTTTGTGTTGGGTAAAGTGGCGGAGTCCGAAGAGTAGAGGGTATTTCACCCCCAATTCTACTTGGTTCGAAAAATTGTGTAGATTCACCCCGCGCGGGGGAAGAAATATTTCTTCCCCCGCGTATTTTTTTCTTCTGATTTTTTTATCTGCCCATTAGCGCTAGCCACTTCCCCACGTTATATTAGGATCATTATCATTTCATTCTGCCCCGCAATCGGCGGGGCGATGCGAGGCATCATGACAAGGGGGATTAGTGCATGAGTTTTTCTGAGGATGTGCGCCATACCGAAACGGATGTATTGATCATAGGCGGAGGCGTCGCTGGCATGATGGCAGTCGTAGGCAGTCTGCGCTCAGGCGTTAAGCCGATTATTATGACGAAAGCTTCATTTCCCTCGGGAAGCTCTTCGATGGCTCGCGGTGGTTACTCTGCTGCCATAGGACACTCGAATCCTGCCGATAAGCCAGAGTTTCTTTTCGAGGACTCGGTCCAGGCGAGCTACGATCTGTGCAACCGCCGTCTGATGCGTGTCATGAGCCATGAGGCCATCGACAGGACTGTAGAGCTGGACGCTTGGGGCCTGGGGCTCGTCCAGCTTGAGGATGGCCGTTATCATCAAAAACCCAGCGCCTCGCATCGTTATGACCGTCTGCTTCACTGCGGGAAGTTGATGGGCAAGCCCCTGATGCAGTCTCTCCACAAGAAAATGAAAGAATGGAATATTGAATCGTCAGCACACGTGATGTTTGTCGATCTCATGAAGGAGGGCGACCGGGTTGTCGGTGCCTGGGGTTTTTCCTATCGCGACGGGGCACCTGTTGTAGTGCATGCAAGGTCTACGATTGTTGCCACAGGCGGGGCGCCCCAACTCCACGAGGTGAACGACTCGCCGCCCTACATTGCGGGTGACGGCTACGCGATGGCCCTTCGCGCCGGGGCTGATTTGATCGACATGGAATTCATTGACTATCAGCTCATGACTGCGGCCCCGGAGCGGCTCAGAGGCTATCCGCCCCATTCGAGCGGATTTATCAATGCCGGGGCATATCTCTACAACAAGGACAAAGAAAGATTCATGTGGCGCTACGATCCCGAGCGGGGAGAGCGTGCCACCCGCGCCATCGTGAATCGTGCGGTGGGAACGGAAATTTATGAGGGCCGTGGGACGGAGAACCACGGCATTTATCTCGACACGAGCCATGTGTTTGATGTTGTGAACAATGGGGCGACGGCGGACATCGTGCGTGTGTTAAAAAATTGCGGTGTGGATATTTCGAAAGAACCATTTGAGGTTGTTAGTGGTCCGCACACCTATCTCGGTGGAATACGCATCGACGAGTGGGGGAGAACCACGGTGGAGGGTCTCTACTCAGGCGGAGAGGCAGCGGGCGGAATTCACGGCGCGAACCGAACGGGCGGCGCTGCGCTTGCGGACAGCTATGTGTTTGGGCTGCGCTCGGGAATTGGTGCGGCTTGCGAGTCAGGAGATATGGAGCGCCCAGATCCCGAGAGCGGAGGCTGGCGCGAGAGGCTCTCGTGGCTTGAGGAGCGAGCCGAGAAGGCGGGCGGTGGCAACGCGGACGAGATTCGCAAAAAAGTTCAGCACGTGGGTGTTGTTTCCATTGGCCAGGTTCGAGATGGTGCTCGCCTGAAAGATGCGCTCCCGATGCTCGATGAGCTTGAGCGCGAAAATGGCGAGGCCGCTGTAGTGGGCGATACGCCGAGAAAAAAATGGGAGTGTGTCCGTCGCATTATGGAGACCGGAAACCTGATTCAGGTGGCCCGAATGCTGGCCTTGGCCGCGCTTGAGCGTGAGGAAAGCCGAGGTGGGCATTTCAGATTCGATTTTCCGGAGCTGGGCGGTGAAAATTGGCGTTGTAATATCGTTTTAAGGATGGAAAATAAGGAAATTTCGGTGTCAAAAGAACCGGTTCCGGGCGAGGAGGAGGGAAAACCACTCCCAAGCGCTCCTAGCACGGCAGCGATGCCCTAGAAGTTAGGATATTTCCCTTAAATGAATATATGTAATTCTTTTTAAATCAAATGGTTGTAGGGTTTTTTTATTTTCATGGAACTATTTTGAAATATCCTGATTTTTTCTTTGACAAATGGTGTTTCGAGGTCTATATTCCCACTCCGCTTGAACGATTCGACTTGAAGTTTTTGGGGGTTGGGTTTGCTGAATCCCCTGAATTTCAAGGGAAAAGCGGTATGATTTGGTTTTTCACGGTTGACGAGTTGTGTTAACTGTTGATAATATAGTTCTTCGTCCCTGATTCAGGGGCTCTGATCTTTGAAAATTGAATAGGGTACGAAACGTTTCGAACGGGTCCAGTTTAATATCCTCGATTGAAACGAGAAGAGATGAGGATTCCGTCTGGGTAACCAGTCGGATTTGCGCTTCGGCGCGTCTCTTTTCATATGAATATCAATTGGAGAGTTTGATCCTGGCTCAGAGCGAACGCTGGCGGCGTGCCTAACACATGCAAGTCGAACGAGAAAGCCTTCGGGCGAGTAGAGTGGCGGACGGGTGAGTAACACGTGAGCAACCTGTCTCCAGATCTGGAATAACCTTTCGAAAGAAGGGCTAATACCGGATAAGACCACAGAATCTAATGATTCAGTGGTAAAAGGTGGCCTCTCCTTGGAAGCTACTGTCTGGTGATGGGCTCGCGGACCATTAGCTTGTTGGTGAGGTAACGGCTCACCAAGGCAACGATGGATAGCCGGCCTGAGAGGGTGAACGGCCACACTGGGACTGAGACACGGCCCAGACTCCTACGGGAGGCAGCAGTGGGGAATTTTGCGCAATGGGGGAAACCCTGACGCAGCGACGCCGCGTGAAGGATGAAGGCCCTTGGGTCGTAAACTTCTGTTAGAAAAGACGAACGGATAGGTGGCCAATACCCATTTAT
>JABJAL010000039.1 GCA_018669005.1 Nitrospinaceae bacterium | reverse complement strand
GCCGCAAACACCCGAAGTTGACCGAAAAGACGGTATTCAAGTTCCTTGGCCTTCTCCTCGGCGCCGAGCACATCGTCCTCAATTTTTTTGAGTTCCTCGGTGATATAGCGCTCGGCAGATACAAGCGTTTGCTTGCGTGTGTATTCGAGCGGCGCCTCCTCCGAGAATCTTTTCGGCAATTCTAGATAAAAGCCAAATACTTTATTGAACCCAACCTTCACGGGAAGGCCCGTGCGCTCGCGCTCATCGTTGGCATACGATTCAAGCCATGATTTGCCGCTGCGGCCGGCCTCTCTATAGCGGTCGAGTTCGGGATCGAGGCCGTCCCTAATTATTCCGCCATCACGAATCGTGAGTGGAGGTGAATCGACAATCGATTCACAAAGTTTGCGGGAGACATCCTCCAACGAATCCCAATCATCCAAGATGTCCCTAAGATATGGGCAATTCGAATTTGAAAGCGCTTCACGAAGCGCAGGAAGCGCAGCCAGTGAGGTTCCCAGTGCCAGCAAATCCCTCGCATTGGCCGTTTGTATAGCAATGCGGCCAAGGATGCGCTCGAAATCCTGAATCCTCGATAGAGAATCTCTAAGGGCTCTCCGGCTGGCGGGGTCTTGGACAAACTCATCAACCGCATCCGCACGATGTTTCACTGCCTTGAGCGTAATCAGAGGTGAAAGAACCCAGCGCCTCAAGAGGCGTGCCCCCATGGCGGTATTGGTATCGTCCATCAAATCGAGGAGTGTGCCTCGCCTTCCCCCGTCAACTTGAGAGCGGACAAGCTCCAGATTCCTTTGCGTTGCGGCATCTAAAAGCATGGTATCCGACATGCGTTGGAAATTTATTTTCCTCAAATGTGGAAAGTTGCCGGGTTGGTTTTCTCGTGAGAATTCGAGCAAGTCTGCTGCCGCAATCGATGCCAGGGGATGCCCATTGATATCGCTCTCAATTTCCTTGCCCTCACCGAACTGCTCGCGGAGAAGATCGAGTGCCGATGAGTGAGAATTACTCTTGGGTCGATGCTCAATACGAGCGCCCAACTCGCTTATCCGGCGTTCGGCGGCCTGGGGTATTTCGGCGCCAGGGGGCAAGAGCATCTCTCTGGGCCGTATCCTCTCAAGTGCATCGGCAAGAATGGCTCCGGCGTGCTCTCCAATAATTTCAGAGGCGCTGAATTCTCCGGTGGACAAATCCATCCACGCAACACCCCAGCAATTTGCAAGTTTTCCGCTCCCCGGCGCCAAACCCGCGAGGTAGCAAGAACTTTTTCCATCAATCAATTGCGGGTTGTTGGCGGTCCCTGGCGTGAGCACCCGCACGACTTCTCGTTTGACGATGCCTTTTCCATCGACGGGCGCCCCAACCTGCTCGCAGATGGCCACCTTATGGCCCGCCTCTAATAGGCGGGTGGAATAAGTGTCTGCTGCATGTATCGGCACGCCGCACATCGAAATCGGATTGCCATTGGCATCTTTTTGGCGAGATGTGAGCGTAAGCTCCAGCACTTTCGAGCCGACAAGGGCGTCATCAAAGAACATTTCAAAGAAATCGCCCATCTGGAAAAATAAGAGGGCATCCGGGTGGCGCCCCTTAATCTCAAGGAACTGGCGCATTGCAGGGCTGGTTTTGTCTGGAATAGGCTTAGAGGAGGATTTTGTAGACCCATTTTTGGTGATGGGCCCGGAGGAACCAAGCGCCTCTGTTGTCTTAGTCGACGGAGACATTTCGGCCCTCTTGTTTTTGTGAGTCCGGGCGCGGTGTGGTTGACGTGGATTCCGACTCTGGCGTGGCGACGGGGGAAATTAGCTGCCTTGAGGACTCGCCGTTAGTGGTGGAAGAACTAGTTGCGAGAAGTCGGCCGTTTTTATTTTGGGCCACCTCTAGCTCTCTTCTCAGGTTTTTCACCTCTTTCCTGTAGCCCCGAATTCGGGTGAAGAAGCGTATCCTATCGAGAAGGCCACCCACCCAGGCAACCAAAAAACCTGCAGAAAAAAATATGACAAGAAAATAAAAAATCGGTAGCTGCAAAGTGCCGATACGATGATATTTTACGGAGATGAGTTCCATGTTCAAAACACCGAAACTCACGATGAGAACGGCAATAAAAAGACCAAAGATTAGACGTAAAGCGCCCATGATTTCCCTTTAAGCGTTCGTTCCGGAAAAATCTTCTGAAAATGCCTGACGCAAAGTCTTGTAAGTCGTTTCAATGTGCTCGGGAATAGAGCGTACCTCTGCGAGGACTGTCATGAAATTATGATCTCCATCCCACCTGGGCACAACATGAAAATGAAGATGGGGGTCAATGCCCGCCCCGGCAACCTTGCCCAAATTAAGTCCCATATTAAATCCCTGCGCCCTCACGGTGCCTCGCAACACGGCAAGGCTTCTTTGGGCCAACAAAAAAATCTCTGCTCCCTCATCTGGATTGAGTGCCTCAAAATCCTTCTCGTGGCGAGTCGGCACTATCATAAGGTGCCCGTTCGAGTATGGATATTTATTCATGACTACATACGCATGGACGCCACGGTGCAAAATCAGATTCTGTGGTCCATCCTCCTCCTTGAGCACTTCGCAGAACACACATTGCTCAATGCCGTCGCCGGGCGAGGATTTCCCCCCTAGAATATATTCCATTCGCCAGGGTGCCCACAGAGGTTTCAATTCGCTACTTTCTCCTACGAAAACTAGTTCTTGCCTTGCGCCTTTTTCGGCCTGGCATAGCCTGGAAGATCGGGGCCATGAAGCATCTTCAGTAATTGATTTTCCTTGCGCCGCATTTTTGTCGCCTCGGCAGAGAGGTCATGTTCAAATCCATGAAGATGCAAACATCCATGAATAATGAGGCGATCAATGGCGATATCCAGTGAAACCCCGTCTTCCTCAGCCTGTCCTCGCGCCTCGTCCACAGAGACAACGATATCTCCTATATGATTCGCCTCCTCGGCGGCAAGGACATCCAGTGTACCCATATCAGGAGACGGGCCGGACGGAAATGAAAGAACATCGGTGGTTTCGTTTATGTCTCGAAATTGGCGATTTATTGTCCGCATAGCTTTATCGCCCACGATTGCGATATCAATGATTATATCGCTTGAACTGAGTTTATCGAGAACCGCCTCTGCCCGCTTGCGCAATGGCCCGATCTTGAGGCGCACTCTCCTTTGGCGGTTTGTTATGGATATCCCCATTTGTTCCTTTTCGCTCCTGACCTGTTTTTTCAGGATAAATGACCCTGTGATGATATATGCCAGCCAGCACTCTAAGAAATGCCTGTTGAATTAAACTCAAATGCCGAAGAGTGAGGTCGCACTCATCCAGTTGACCATCAGCAAAAGCCGTCTGCACCAACCGGTCCACCAGTCCCGCCAAGCGGGCAGGAGAGGTGTCGGTTAAGGAGCGAGACGCCGCCTCGACCATATCCGCGAGCATCATGATGCCTGCCTCGCGCGTTTGAGGCCTGGGGCCAGGATAACGGTAAATCTCCTCGTGAATTTCTACCTCATCGCCGCCCTGCTCCTTGGCTTTTTCAAAGAAAAATCGAATTAGCGATGTTCCGTGATGCTGACAGATCAGGTCACATATTTCCTTAGGAAGCTTGTGGCTTCTCGCCATCTCAAGGCCTTCTTTGACATGGCTGACGAGAATCAGCGCGCTCATGCTCGGACTCAGCTTGTCATGCCTATTAAGAGGCCCCTGATTCTCAATGAAATACTCAGGTTTTACGACTTTGCCAATGTCGTGAAAATAAGACCCTACCCGAATGAGCAACGGATTCGCCTGAACCGCCTCGGCAGCTTCCTCGCCGAGATTCCCGACAAGCAAGCTGTGGTGATATGTGCCCGGTGCACGAACCACGAGTTGGCGAAGCAATGGGTGATTTTGATCGGACAGCTCAAGGAGTTTCATGTCTGTCGTCATTTTGAATGCGGCCTCAAGAAGCGGCATGACCGCTGAGACCACGATAATATTGGCAATGCCTCCAGCAAACGCAAAAGGAATATCAGCCCATCTTGCTATCGCAAGACGTAGGCCACCCTGTAAATTGAATCCTGTGACGAGAGCTGCATTTATGATTCCGATCATTAATCCCACTATGAGAATTGAGGTACGATGGCGATAGTCTTTCCAGTTGATCGCAGCATAAACACCGCCCGCCATGGCAATGAGAGCAATATGTACATTTCCGGGAAAGAGTAGCCCTACCATAACCGACGACATTATGGCCATTAAAATGGCCGTTGAGCGGCCCTGAAGTATGCTGGCTAGCATCGACGCCGATGCCAGGGGAATCATTAGGTAGTAGACGGAAACATCCAATCCGCGGCCTGTTCCCTGAAATTCATGCGCAAAAATAATGCTCAATTTAATCAAAATCGTTTGAGCAGCGAGCAATAAGACAAAAAGAAAAACGTCTTTTGATTTATCCAATATGCCAAGGTCGTAACGCTCTGCGGCGGTCCACGCGAGAATCAAGAAAAGTGCAACGAGAATGGTCGTCCCAAAAAAGTTGTCGACTATGTGACTTTGACGGCCTGCCTGCTCAAGGGCGCGAAGAGTCGTCATCTGTGAGACGCTGATTCGCTCTCCTTCCCGAACTATCATTTCACCGTCTTTTAAAACTTGGCTCACAGGCTTTACTTTGCGTGCCGCATCGTTTTGAGCCAAGGCAGTAGTTTGATTGTTGAAATTCAAGGTGGGTTGAATCAATTTAGCGGCCTGAGCAGCCAGAAGAACCCTTTGTGCAGGTGAGAGTTGCAGTTTTAGTTTGTCGGCCTCCTGGAACAAGAACTCCCTTACTTCTCTAAGTTCTAGAGGCTTGGATGTACTTGGCAGGCGCACCTGATTTCCGGTGCGAATATCGCGAAATACAATTCCCTTGGCCAGATGAATTTTGTAAAGACGGATATCACTTACGACACCTCTGGCCAGGACGGAGCGAACTAGTTTCGTTAAGTCCTTGCCCAACCACGTGGCGTAGCGTTCGGCTCGAAGGAGGTTGAGGAGATTCGGAGAGATGCTCCCTCCCAGCAAACGCCCGAATGTGGACTCTTCTGTGTTGAATTCGGATAGTTGGTAAAGCGCTTTGTAAACTTGAGATTCTCCTACAAGAGATGCCCTCTTTTTGTCGGCCTCAAGGCTTAACAGGCGAACCCTTATCTCGCCGGAGTGTTTAATTAAGGATTTCTGAATCGCCCCGAAGGCGCTCTCTATCTGACGCTCGCTGGTTTCAAGAAGCTTCGAGTCGATATCGTAGCGAGGCAAAACTCGATCTCGGGCGCTTTGGCGGAGTATCTCCGTGGCAGCAGCGTCTTCAATCCTCATGTTCCGGGGCGCCTTGATGTCCCGGCGGGCGATATCCCCAATCTGATAATCGATGGTGGTAACAGAGAGCCCCGAGGTGATTAATATAGACAGAACAAAAGAGAGGATAACGCCAAGCGCAATGGGATAGATATAAGAGGGAATCGGGAGATTCTTCAACGTACGAGGAATTTTAGACAGTCCGCGAAAACGGCCGTTTTTAGCCTGATGCTTTCGAGGTGTTCCGTTTTTGCCTTTTCCGGGCGCTTTCGCAGTTCCGGCAAGCTGACTCAAAACGATTTCCTCTGGGGTCCGTTTATCTGAATGGGTAAAAGGGAAATAGAGTGGGCGAATTAATCTTGGTGGGCCTCGTAGGCCATCACTATTTTTCGGACTAGTTCAGTTCGAATCACGTCCGTATCAGAAAAATTAACGAAACGAACATCATCAAGATCATTTAGAACTTCTCGGGCATGAACGAGACCACATCCTGAAGCAGATGGAAGGTCGCTTTGGGTAATGTCTCCTGTTATCACGGCCTTACTCCCTGTGCCGATGCGAGTCAAAAACATCTTCATTTGCTCGGGCGTCGTATTCTGTGCCTCATCCAGGATGATGAACGAGTCGTTGAGCGAGCGCCCTCTCATATAGGCCAATGGGGCCACCTCAATTTCCCCGCGCTCAAGGAGACGCTCGGTGCGTTCGAAATCAACCATATCGTGCAGCGCGTCGAAAAGGGGCCTTAGGTAGGGATTGATTTTCTCCTGCAAATCCCCAGGTAAAAACCCTAACCTCTCCCCCGCCTCTACTATTGGACGAGTTAGAATGATTCGCGAGTAAGCCTTATCCAGCAGGCCAGATACGGCCATTGCCATGGCTAGATAGGTTTTCCCTGTCCCCGCTGGTCCGATACCGAACACACAATTACAAGCCCTGATAGCCTCTATGTACTGTTTTTGAGCCACACCCTTGGGAACAATATGTCTATTCTTTAAGGGCAAGTTAATTCGGGCTGCGACCAAATCACTGAGGATAAGGCCCTTTCCTTTGGCCACCGTCCTGGCGAGTGTGGCAACCTCGGAGGGCGGAAACCTGTAGCCATCCTCGACACAGGCCGAAAGTTCATCAAAAAATTTCAGGGCCCCTTCCACAGATTCAAGTTGCCCCTCTGCCAAAAACCCCTCTGATGCAATACGAATTTTTACACCGAATGCCTTCCCCACGGCTTTTAAAGATTGATCTCGATTTCCGATCAAGTGAATAAGATGATCGGAACCCTGGAGAGGGGTTGCTGAAATTCTTGTAGCCAAAAGGTGAATCTCCTACTTGGAATGAGCCCGGCCCTACCCTCAACCGGCTGGATCGTACGACTCTGCCCAAGGGGCGTCAACAGCAAATAGACTCTTTTGTACGCTTTTTTTACGCCTCCCCGCGCGGATGATGCTCGTCGATGGCTTCTCTTAAAGCATCTCTATCCACGTGTGTATATATTTCTGTCGTGGAAATATCGGCATGTCCCAGCATCGCCTGTACAGCCCTTAGGTCTGCTCCGCGTCGCACCATGTGTGTTGCGAAGCTATGGCGCAACATATGGGGACTCACCTTAGAGCCAATACCAGCCACCAAGGCCCATTTTTTAAGGCGAACCCAGAAGGCTTGCCTCGTCATTCCTCCTCCACGCCTGGTGACGAATACGAAATCAGAGGATTTTTCTTTTAAAAGGGAGAGCCTCGCGGTTTCGAGATATTCCCTCAAGCGAACCAAGGCGACATCGCCTACTGGAACTAGGCGTGTCTTATCTCCCTTGCCATTTATGAGTGAAAATCCTGCATCCATTTGCACTTGCGTGATTTTAAGCCCTACAAGCTCACTAACTCTCATGCCGGTGGCATACAACATCTCCAGCATGGCGCCGTCTCTGATGCTTTCGGCTGTTTTGTCATCAGGTGCCGCGAGAAGGCGCTCAACCTGCTCTGCCGAAAGTGTCTTGGGAAGGCGTTTCCAGGCTGCTGGCTGCGATATATCAGCTGTGAAATCTGTATCTACAATCCCCTCTCGGAGCAAAAAGCGGGAAAAAACACGGATCGCCGCTAGTTGCCGTCTTATCGTGGTATCGGCTTTGCCCTCTCCCCTAAGACGAGCGAGGTTTGCCACCACATCGCTCCTCTGCCAGGCAGTGGGATTCGTGCGTTTAGCGCCCTGAGCCCAAAGGAGAAAATCTCGGGCATCCCGAACATAGCTCTCAACAGATCTTGGAGACATTCGGCGCTCTATTGATAAATAATCCTGATAGTTACACCTTAAATCATCAAATTTAAGATTAAGTTTTTGAGATGCCCCAATCGTCCTGTTTTTCACCTGCTGCCCCATATCTTTTTTAGCTGACATCCTTGCTCAAACTTTCTTTCGCATGAAAGCAGCAGTCCACAAAGCCGCTGTTTCGGGGATAAACATCTTTGCGAGGAACAGATACGCCCCGGCCCCAACAACCACTTCAAGCCCAAGCACGCCTGCCCTCAACCCTACTCCCGCACCAACTGGCCAGACAATCCAGTTAAGAGCATATATCCCCGCCCCCATGACTAAAGAAAGGGGAAGAAGAATTTTCACGATTCTGGCCAACTCATCACCCGGCCATACGCCAGCTTCACTAAGTCCTCGAAAAAGCAACCATGCGTTCAAAGCACTGGCAAAGGAGGTGGCCAGCGCAAGACCAATGACGCCAAGGGGAAACATCAGAGCAACACTCACCACCACGTTGGAAAGAACCGCCAAATTGGCACATCGGACGGGAAACTTCGTGTCCAGGCGGGCATGGTAGGCTGACGCCATCAGGCGAACAAGGCCAAAAAAAACGAGGCCCAACGCGTAGGCCCTGAGTGTGGCTGCACTATGAGTGCTGTCTGCCGCAGTGAAAGCGCCACGCTCGAAAAGTACCTCCATGATCGGTTGAGCCAGCGCCATAAGGCCAAATGTCGCAGGAAGGGTAATGAACATCGTCAATTTACCGGCCTCGGCCAGTGTGTCCTGCGTTCCATTGTCTTTGTCTTGGGTGCGCCGCCCCTGGGCCTCACCATCTGCCAGCAAGGGAAAAACCGCCGCCGCCACCGCCACGCTCAAAATCCCGTGGGGGAATTGAACCAGACGATTCGCATAATAAAGATAGGAAATAGAGCCTTCTTGCAGAAAAGACGCCAGCCACCGATCGATCAAAACATTAACCTGCAGAATCGCCATCCCGAATGCGGCCGGCCCCATTAGCGTGAGGCACTTGCCCACACTCGGAGCCCGCCAGGGCAAGATGGGGATGGGTAAAATCCCTAGTTTCCACATCACAGGAATCTGAATTAACAACTGGAGGGCCCCGCCGATCACAACTCCCCAAGCGAGCCAGAAAATTGCTCTTTCCACACCAACAAACCACCCTGCTCCCATTAGAGCCACGATCATGGCGATATTCTGGATAGCCGGCGCGAGTGCAGGCAGGAAAAAGCGTCTTGCGGAGTTAAGGACGCCTACGGCGATGGCGCTTAACCCAATAAAAAACAGGAACGGAAACATGACCTGCGTGAGGCGGGTTGTCATCTCCAGTTTCTCTGTTACACCAGTGAAACCTGGGGCCAGCACAGCCACGAGCGGTCTGGCAAAATAGATCCCCAAAAGGCAAAAAATCGCCAGAAACACGGCGAGGCTTGCCGTTATGGCCCCCGCAAAGAGCCGTGCCCCCTCTTCTCCTTTTTGGGCGCGAACGTCCGAATACACAGGGATAAAGGCTGATGTGAGCGCCCCCTCGGTGAGCAGGCGCCGGAACATACTGGGAATCGCGAAAGCCACGAAAAAGGCGTCTGCAACCAGCGCAGCGCCAAATAGCTGGGCAATGAGGACATCTCGCACGAAACCCAGAATACGGCTTAATAAAGTGGCTGCGCTAATCGGGCCAGCAGAGCGGGCAATAGCCCCCCCTGAAGCTTTATTCGGCACGGGGCCCACTGATGGGTCTGGGGATTGAGTCACAAATTTACCGATAGGCGGATGGGGCGCTTGACAAAAAACACAACTAAAGTATTTTACGCGCGCAGGGGAAGGGGCTCAACAGGGCACTCCCTCCCAGCACATGAATTCTTAAGGAGAAACGGACTACTGTGGCTAACATTAAATCGGCAAAAAAACGGAACCGTCAGAACGTGGGGCGAACAGCCCGCAACCGCATTACGCGCTCTAACCTTCGCAACGCGGTGAAAAAGCTCCACTCCTCGGTGCAATCTGGAGAAGGCACCCAGGAATCTCTTCGCGAGGTGCATTCGGTGCTGTCGAAGGCGGCGACAAAAGGCGTTCTTCACAAGAAAACGGCCTCCAGAAGAACTTCACGGCTT
>JABJAL010000038.1 GCA_018669005.1 Nitrospinaceae bacterium | reverse complement strand
TTCTTGCTCATCTAAATCCCCTCCCGGGTTGGGCGGTCTTACCAAAAGAGTATCGAATATCCTCTCTTTCAGCTTGGACCGGTTTGAAGGGGCAAGGTCAATCATAGAATTATTTCTCCAGCAACATGAAAAGATAAAGTAGAGGGCCCCATGTGAGACTTCAACCTCTTTTCCTACAAATAGAGCAACATCGTCAAGCAGCAAATTCTTATTACTACCTTAGACGCTAACATTCAGCTGACCACCATTATCCAGCGTTGTATAACAAAAAAACCTTTCTAAAGAGTTATATGTTAAGTACAGCGTTTTCAAATTCATGGCTGAAATTCTTCAGGCGAATACCTGCCATAGCTGAAGAGTAATGGCCGCGAGAGCAAGATAGGTGCCGTAGGGAAGGTGTGAATCCGTCTTCGCCCGGCCCGCCCGAATGAGGTAGAGCCCCGCCAGGACCCCGCCAATGGAACCGAGCATGACGGCTCGAAGCCAGCCCTCAAAACCTAGAGCCGCTCCTATTAGAATTGAGAGCTTCACGTCGCCTGCCCCCATTCCTTCCCTAGCTCGAAGCCATCTGTATACCAGACGAATGAGGGCAAACGAGCCGCCACCAATGAGCGCCCCCAGGACTGATTTCTCAAGATTAATCCCCGCCACTTGAGGTGCGAGGGTAAGAGCCGAGAGCAGCCCCACTACTACAAATGCGTTAGGTATTATCCTGTGTCGTAAATCCACCAGGGCCACAGCAAGAAAAACACCACTGAGAGAAAAGGCGTGAAAAAATGGAAATGAGAACCCATGGGCATAAAAAAAAACGGCGGCGAGTGCCCCTGAGATGATTTCAATGATTGGATATCCCACGCCAATCTTTGTACCACAGCGAGTGCAGGCTCCTTTTTGAAAGAGGTAGCTCAGAACGGGGATTAGCTCGTGCGGTGCGAGCGTCGCGCCACAGGCCGGGCACATTGATCGCGGCATGATGATCGAGATGCCTCGGGGCACCCGCCATGCGCATGAATTGATAAAACTTCCCCCGCATAGGCCAAAAGCTGCGGCCAATACCAGGCCCGTGAAGTCGATAACTTCCATCTAGAAAGCACGCCAAAAGACGACGCCCACCTTGTCTCCATTTCGCCTCAGAACGGTAGTAAGACGCTTTGTGATGCGCCCTACGGTAGCCTCGGAGGTAACAGAAAAATAGCTACTCTTCACGGACAAGAGAGGTGATATTTTCTTAAAAATCTCCTCGCTCATCCCAGCCATGGTCTTTATATTCTCCACTTTCTGAATCGGCTCCTGCTCGCGGCGATCAAGAACGTCTTGAATAAAACTATCAGGAAGCTCGTTACTCAAGGTGTTCAACAATTCGCGAGAGGCGGTGTTTAGATTAATTTGCTCATCCGAAAACACCGTGTAGGTAGGGTGAACACCCGGCCCACCCCCATCTGGGCTTAGCTCTAACCCTATTTTTTTCAATATTGTAGGCGAAAACCCACGAACAAGACCAAGTTCACTCAGCGAATCGAGCAGAGCATTTTTCACATCGTAGGGCTCAGCGAGACTCCTGTAATAGGACCCCTCCCCGCCCGAGGCCGTCTCGTCCTTGTCCTCATCGATCCAATCACGCAAATAATCAACGTAGTCGGTATCGATGTCTTTTTCACTAAATATGGCCTTGAGCATATCCGACACCAAATTTTGACGCACCTTGTCCTTTGAGGCCAGAGCATTGAAGTTGAACTTGGACGATTCATCCTCAATGCGAAAGCGAACTTTCACGCCGCCAACTTCTAAATCCTCGGCCAATTCCGCCCACTTTTGTGTGAATCCGGTGAAACCTTCACCATCTTCTTTTAGTGTTTCGATGGCCAGCGCAACAGGCGCACGCGCCGCCCACCTGGCCCTGAAATCATCGCGATATGACTCGACAAGTCGCAACTCGCCCTGGGCGCTATCGATCAACTCTACCGCAATCGCCGTCAAAAGCGCCGCTGCCGCGATGGCCATCAAAAGAGCAGCCCCGCGCTGGCCCCGGGCACGTTTAAAGCGCCGCCGCATCATCATGGCGATGTGCCTTGAGGATTCAAGTTATTAGGATCCAAGTTATCGGGAGGTGGAGCAGCTCCCCCGGTAGAGGGACTCTCCCCCTCGCCACCGGGCTGATTCGGCGTCGTGCCAGTGCCCACCGGAACAGAAGCGATAGGCTCAACGGGTGCCCTGAGTCCCATCGGGATAGGGATGAGCATCGATATGCTCTTTTTTTCTCCCGCAATACCCAGGGTGACGCGCACAGCCGCCGGAAGAGAAACATCATCTTTATTTTCATCGTTTGTGGTCCAAGAACTACTTTTTCCCGCCTCCCTGTCCAAATATTCAAACGCCACCGATTCGACGTTCTCAACAAGAGTGGCCGGAGGAGCGGCAAGAGATTCTTTACCTCCCCGCATCAGAGATTCAGTTCGTATCAACTTTTGCTCCCCGGTAGCGGTACTCAGAGAATACGCTATTGATACGAGGTCACCAGACCTTTCACCACGCCGACGCAACCGGCGGCGCATCGCCGTAAACTCCAATTCATCGCGCCGTCCCTTTCCGCCGTCTCCTCGCTTGCCGGTGAAAAAAAGATGCTGGGCCCCCTTCACCCAGTAGACACCCTCGATATCAGACGCAATGTGCTGGAGGGCAGTCCGGAGCGCCTGCTGGCTCTCAAGGCGCGCCTTAACCCGAACGGTGTGCGTGGCGCTTGAGCCCAGACTTGCGAAAATCCCCGCCGCCATGAGCGAGAGAATCGAGAGCGCAACAAGCATCTCAAGCAAGGTGAAGCCCGCCTGATTCTCCCGGACCTCAAGTGCGCCGCCAACGGGCGCGCCGCCAGTGGGCGCACCACCAGTGACAACTCTAGGAGCCCGCGACATATGTTTCCGCCTCTAAAATGGGGTCTACGCTATCGGGCACCCGAATTTCAATTCGCACGATTTTCAGCTTGGGGAGCTTCGTCTCCTTAACTTGAACGCTCCAAAGGAGAATTTCGCCCGAGGGCGTTTCGAATTTCCCCTGCTCGTCAGCAGAGGCCAACGATATCTGTGCCTCGGTGAGTTTTTCCTGAGCAAGAAGTACTGCGTGGGTCATCTGGCGCGAATTGATATAGGAACGAAATCCCTGGTTCTGGAGATTGAACGCCGCAAGCGCCACCGTCGCCACAACCGCCATAGCGACGGTTATCTCGAGGAGCGTGAAGCCGGCATGGCCCCATTTAGGACGCCTGGAAGCTGACTCGGCCATCGCGTATTTCAACATGATTAAGGAATGGATGGATAATCAGAGTGCGGACTTTATCGGATCCGCCCGCCAAATACATCAACGATCCGCGCGTCTCTCCGCTCGGCAGAAAATTCAAAATCGCCTCACCTTCGTCGATGTCTTTGTCTCCTCGTATGCGAACCTTGAGGAGCCTGACACCCTCGGCGAGCGCTTCTTTTTTAATAGGCGAGTCCGACATCTCAAGCCACTCGCCGCCAGCATCAGTGGCCTCGACCTTCAACTCTCCTCTGGGTAGTGTGATTCTTAGGCGAAGCAGACGGCCATTCGAAATCGCGAATACCCTCACTCGGCGAATCCCCTCGGCGAGTTTCGTTGAGCTCTCCCTGAGCGGATCCCCCGCCATCTGTTTTTGAATTCGAGGATACGCCAACCCTAAAAAAATACCCAGTATTACTATTACAATGGCAAATTCCAGGAGGGTGAACCCCTCATCATCTGAGATTCCAGCTTTCCACATCCGCATTATCGCCATCGCCGCCCTCCTGGCCATCGGCGCCAAGAGACTTAATTTCCACGTCCCGGCTTTCGCTGCCGGGAGAGGTATAGACGTAAGGGTTCCCCCACGGGTCGAGCGGAATTTTTCCGCCCTCAAGATAACCACCCTTGACCCATTTCTTGGGAGCGTTGCCCGAGGAAGGCTTTTTCACCAACGCCTCAAGACCTTGATCCGAGGAGGGATATTTTCCGTTATCGAGCTTATAGAGCTGAAGAGCGTTAACAAAGGTTCTCGTCTGAAGACCCGCCGCCGTCCGTTTGGCCTCCTCGGTTCTCCCGAGAAACTTAAATCCCACGATGCTCACTAGCATACCAAGAATAATTATGACGACCATCAACTCGATAAACGTAAAACCATCGGAATCATCGTTCTCCTGGTTCGGTGGGACATCTTCCAGGCCTGATGTGTAACACAAAGAATCCCTGCGATAGAACATGCGATTAATCTCCCGTTGCCTGAATGGCAAAAGTAATGACTTTAGCAGAAACTTTTACTCGACCCGGCTTTCGACTCGAGCGATCAATTCTCAGACGCTCCACACGAACCAACTTCGGCGCCTTTTCAAGATACTCTAAGAATCGAACCAATTCACCCACGCTAAGTCCCTCAAATCGAATCGACATCTCATGCCGCCGATAACCGTTCGCCGCGTCTCCTTGAGACGGGCTCATAGAGGTAAGGCGACTACGAATACCTACCTGCCCGGCTGCCTCTTCTAAAAAAGAAAAAAGCGAGAAGCTATCCCCCTCGTGAATCAATCTTTTCTCAACATCCTTGAGCAGCTTGCGGTTTTGCTTAAAACGAACCAACAACCGCCGCACTTGCCTCAATTCGTTATCGAGACGGGATACTTTTTTCTCAAGCTCTTGATGGCGGGTCCAGTAGGGCCTCACGAAAAACTCACTCAAGGCAAGCACAAACACGAGAGATGCACCTATCGCCATGAAGACATATTCGCGCTTCGAGAGTTTCATCTTCCTCTATTCCTTGGTCGCGCCGTTCGGGGCCAGCTCGATGAGAAATTCCACACCCCGCTTGCCCGTCATCAATTTCGCCTGTTTTACTTCGGGGGCACCGAATTCTTTCTTTTTGCTCAATACTTTTTTAATACGGTCAACGGATTCAAAATTCAAGGTCTCACCCTTCAAAGATATCCTTTTATCATCAATCAATAGATGATTCATTCGAATTTCCACATTAGCCGGAACAGAAGAGCTTATCGCCGCCATCACCCGAAGAGGCGTATTACCCTGGAGCGTGCCACCGAGCAGTTCCTCCAGACGGCTCGTCTGAGTTTCTACCTGCCTTGTAATTCGGCGTCCAGGATTCGAGACCCGCTTTCCATCGGGGAATACTGCATGAAGAGCGGTATTGACTTCGGACTGAACCACATTCAAACGAATCTCCTCGTGCCGGACCTTAAGCATCAAGTCTCCCATCCCAACCGCCAGCAAAACAGCGGCGGCGAAGGCGGTCGTTAAGATCGGCCTGCGAAGCTCACGCCAACCCTCCCGACGCGCATATTCCTCGCGGCGAAGGTCAAACCCCTTACCAAAAGATTTACTTTCATCGAGCACCGCCCCTAGCGGGGCAGCAAAATTTTGCACCCGACTAGTACGCTGCCTGTCCTTCGATAAAATACGGCTTCCATCTCCAAAATAAATTTCTCGGCAATGGACACCCAGCTCGGCTTCAAGCTGCTGAGAGAGCACACTCAGATTACCCTCGCCCGACAAAACAAGGTGGGCAATTTGATGACCATTTTCGAGGAGAGCAGAGCAAGCGCGGAGCGTTCGCCGCATTTCCTTGATCAGAAAATCGGGATCTATGGCAGCCGACACATTTTCCTGTGGGTTACCGTCTACTCCATCTTCCTCCGGCGTCGCCTCCAACCAATCATTTCGCTGAAAAGTTCTTATAAATAAAGGTTTTTCTTTTTCGCAAAGAGAGAACGACACATACGAATCAGCAATGTGAAGAACACCGAAAATACCTTTAGCGTAGGAGGGCATCAGGTTCATAACAGTTTTAGCAACGGTGAGTGGCGTATACTCAATCCGATCGGGATCTATATCAAGCTTGGCCAATCGCTCCAGGTGCGCCGACAGCGAAGATTTGGGCGCACCCACGGCGAGAACATTCTGGATATCGCCCTTCGCCTCTCCGGAAAGCACAAAATCCGCTACCGTTTCATCTACAGAAAGAGGCATGGCGCTTTCCATCTCGGCCTTGAGAGCTTGCCCGATTTTCGAGAGACGCCGAAAGGGAAACTGAAGACGTGAGGGTATCGCCTCTAGTCCCGGCAGGCTCGCCGAAATCAGATTCGGTTGGCCGCCTTCTTTGCTCCAGGTATGAAAAGAGGTACGCACGCGATCCCAGCCTTCCTGATCTTCGGGATCTCCGGGAAGCTCTGCCACGAAATCCGATTCAAGCGTGAGTTTTCGCCAGCCTTTACGAACTTTCACCGCCCTTAGAGTGCGTTTATCAAGTTCAAGACTGATAATTTTAACGGCCACGAAATGATTATCCTTATCTCAAATCAACGAATGATTTGACTAATCTCGAAGAGAGGAAGCAACACTGCAATCACAATGAATCCCACGGCCACCCCCATCACGAGGATTAACAGGGGCTCAACGAGCGACATCATCGTCTGAATCGTGGATTCCGACTCATCCTCAAGATGCGCCGATACCTTGAGTAACATGCTGTCTAGCCGGCCTGATTCTTCCCCCACCCCCACCATATCTGTAAAAACAGGGGGAAAGTATCCACTACGCTCAAGAGCTTGGCTCAGAGCGCCACCCTTGTGCGTCTCCTCCTTGGCTTGATCCACCCAATGCTCCAAAACGCGGTTTCCAATCACAAGCTTCGAGATTGTCATGGCGTCAAGGATTGGGAGTCCCGCAGTTAATAACTCGCCTAGCGTCCTGCCGAATCGCGCAATGGACTGCTTCAAAATAAGGCCGCCAAAGAGAGGGATCTTGAGTTTCGCGCCCTCCCATGCCCAGAGTCCTTTATCTGTTTTCAACCATAAATAGACACCTGCTCCGAGCCCTACCCCTGCCAACAACCAAATCTCTGCGTATTGGGTCAGAACATAACTTCCATTGATCAAAAATCGGGTGGGCCAGGGGAGGTCCTGCTGAGCCTGTGTGAAGATTTTCACCACCCGAGGGATCACGAACGTCAGCATAAATATAAGAACCGAGGTTCCCGTCAGGACCATCAGGGCGGGATAGGCTAGCGCGCCCGAAAGGCGGCGGCGCAGATTTTGCTGGAGTTCAAGATAATCGGCCAAACGACTCAGAATCATACCTAGCGCCCCGCTTGCCTCGCCCGCCCGCACAAGGCTGACGTATAGCTCGGCAAAAATCTTAGGGTGCTCTCCCATCGCTTTTTCGAGTGACATACCCTCGTTCACGTTTTCCCGAATCTGAGTAAGAAGGCGGCGGCTGGCCTCGTCCCGGCTCTGGCGAATGAGAATCGCCATGGCAGGCACAACCTGAAGCCCGGCATCGAGAAGGGTCGCCAACTGGCGAGTGAAATCCGAGAGGTTCGTTGCAGAAAAATTCCCCGAGCGAGTGAAAAGCGATCTCAGGGAAGGTAGTTTTCGCCCCTGGGCATAATCGTTCACCTCGACGGGGAATAGCCCCTTTTTCCTTATTCCCTCGCGCGCCGCGACAGAGCTTTCTGCGACAATTTCATCTTCATGTGTCCGGCCTCTTGAATCAAGGGCGCGATATATGAATACGGGCATATTTCAAAATTCCCTGGTGCTTGGCTGATTACGAGCTAACTACGCCTGAACGATCCGAAGGACTTCCTCTGGGGTGGTCTTTCCTGCCGCCACCTTGAGGCCGCCATCCTCAAGCAGAGTGCGCATTCCATTTCTACGAGCTGCCGCCTTAAGGGCTGTGGCATCGTTTCGCGAGTTCATCAACTCGCGCATCTCCTCGTTGACCTCTAGGACCTCGAAAATCCCAGAGCGACCCCTGTAGCCCGTGTGGTAACAAACCGGGCAACCTTTGCCATGCGTCAAATTGGGGGGGGCCGTAGAGAGATCCTCGCCCAATAGCCCCACCTCCCGGAGAAGCGCCGAATCAAAATTCTTCGGCTCGGCGCAATGGGAGCAAATTTTTCTGACAAGCCGCTGCGCCATCACCCCGACCAAAGACGAGGAAATGAGAAACGGCTCGATTCCCATTTCGACAAGCCTCGTCACCGCACCCACAGAATCGTTGGTGTGGAGGGTACTGAAAACGAGATGGCCTGTTAGCGAGGCGTGGATGGCCACCTCGGCTGTTTCCTTGTCTCGAATTTCGCCGACCAAGATAATGTCCGGGTCCTGGCGCAAGGTGGAGCGGAGACCGTCAGCGAAAGAAAAACCCGATTTTACCGCCACCTGCATCTGGCCCACGCCATCGAGCTGATACTCGACCGGGTCCTCGATGGTTAAAATATTTGTCTCCGAGGAGCGTAATTTCTGTATCGCCGCGTAAAGGGTCGTTGTTTTTCCGCTTCCCGTCGGACCCGTAACAAGAACGATTCCGTTTGAGAGGCGGATGAGGCGGGAGAAGATCTGGAACTGATCGGCAGAAAATCCAATGTCCTCTAAATCAAGAAGAATGCTACTTCTGTCCAAAAGACGTAGCACGATTCGCTCGCCGTGCACGGTCGGAACCGAGGAAACGCGCATGTCGATATCGCGCCCACTGACCTTGCGCTGGATTCGACCGTCCTGGGGCAAGCGGCGCTCGGCGATGTCCATGCCCGCCATCACTTTGAGGCGGGAAATAACAGCCATCTGGTTCATTTTTTCAATACGGAGGATGTCGTGGAGGATGCCGTCCACCCTAAGACGAATCTTCATCTCCTTCTCGAAGGGCTCCCAATGAATATCACTCGCGCGATCGCGTACAGCTTGGTGGATTACCCGGTTCACCAGTCGGATGACGGGCGCCTCGTGTGAGAGATCCAGTTCCTCATCGAGCCGACCGCCGTCGGCTATATCTATGCTCTCCTCGCCCCCGAGCTCGTGCATCATGGCCTGGGCCGAATGCTCCTCACGCTCGTAGAGGGATTGAATCGCCATCTGAATCGCCCTCTCGGGCGCTAGAACAGGTTCGGCACGCACACCGAGTAACGTACCCAGAGAATCGACCGGCGCGAGGTCAATAGGGTTCACAGTGGCAACAAGAATGCGGCCCTGTTCTTGCCTCACGGGAATAACCTTGTGGCGCAGGAGAAAAGGAACGGGAAGTTTCGCCAGAAGCTCTGGGTCAACTTCGCTCAGGTTAAAATCATCGAGGAACGGAATGTCAAAAAGGAACGAATTCGCTTCGATTATCTCCCGTTCACTGACGAAACCTTTTTCTACGAGAATATCTGCGAGCGCTCGACTGCCGCCCTCCTCCTCGGCCAGGGAGGCCTCAAGCTGATGGACACTCAATTCCGTGTGCTCGATCAGCCATTCGCCCAGCGGGCGGGAATCGTCCGTAACCGGTATACCCTTCACATCCGCTCCTTTATCGACCCGGGCTTAGGTTTGATGAATTTGCCCGAGCGCCCCTTCTTGAGTTCGGTGAGTCGGCGATGTTCCTCCGGGGTCGTCACAATCCGAGGGGTGATGAATATGAGCAGGTTCGTTTTAATCTTCACCTTACGCTGGGCTCGAAACAGCGCACCTAGAATGGGGATGTCCCCCAGAAATGGCACCTTCGTCTCCGAATCCCTTGTATCGTCCCGAATAAGGCCGCCAATTACGACAGTTTGGCCGTCCTCGACATTGACCGAAGTTGTCGCCTGCCGTTTTGTGGTAACGACAGCACCTACCTGCGACTCCTCGACGAAGCTTAAAATTTCCTGAAAAATCTTCAGGCTCACCGAACGATTCGGACTGATATGAGGCGTGATCCGAAGCTTTACGCCGATATCCCGAAACTCAAAATTCTGAACAGTCGAACCCTCGGCCGATGTTTGGGACTGGGTGACAAACGGGCGGTTCTCGCCGACGACTATCTCCGCCTCCTCGTTATCCGTCGTGAGTATCTGCGGGGTGGATAGGATATTCACGTCGGTGTCGCCCTCAAAGGCGCGAATGAGCCCCCGCAAATCAAAAAACGTCTGATCGTTGAAGGAGAGCGAGCCTCGGGCCGCGCCAAGTACCAGGCCGGTGGGACCAGCAAATGGAGAGGTGGCGAACTGGTTGATGATCCCCTGGGAGGCGCCCCCGGTGGGTAAATTAGTTCCTCCGATCGCGCGCGCCGCACCACTCTTGGGTTGGTTGAATATCCGCCACTCAACACCAAGGTCCCTTGTCTTGTCGAGCGTCATCTCAGCAATAAGCGCCTCGACAAGGACCTGGGAGCGGCGAACATCGAGCTTTTCAATAATTTCCAGTAGCGAGCGATAATCCTCCGGAGATGCACGGACAACAAGGGAATTTGTCGCTTTATCCGGTGTGATAGCCACGTCCTTTAAAAGACTACTACCCCCGCCTGAAGATGTTCTCGGCGCGGCTCCCCGCGGTGAAGGGACGGCACCTCTGCCCGAGCGGCCTCGCTCTGGTATCCCAGGACGCGCACCCCTGCCGCTTGAACTATCCGAGGATTCTATCTGTTGTGTCAGCACTCCGGCTAACTCTTCGGCCAAGGCATTTTTAAGACGATAAACGTGTATGCGCTTGCGCTCGGGCGGCGGCGGAATGTCCAGTTTCTTCACAAGGCTCCGCAGACGAAGCATGTCCGAGGCAGGAGCAACGAATATTAGTGCATTGATCCGCTCATCGGGAATTATCTTAATTTCCTTTTTAGGCGCGAACTGCTCAACTCCACCAGGATTTGCAGCGCCCCTTCGCCTTGACCTGGGCCTCGGTCTTGGCCTGCCCACATCGCTCTGGCTGTCCGTCTCATCAATCAGTTTTTCGAGTGTCTGGGTCATCTCTGTGGCCTGCGCATACTTCATAGGCACAACGACAACCTCGGAGGCAGAGGCGGGCACATCCACAGATTTAATAATCGCGAACAGACGCTTAACGTTACCCTCCGTGTCGGTCATGATCAGAGCGTTGGCAGCCTTGTAGGCCACGAGGCTGCCTTCGCGGGCGGCAAGCGGACGAAGCAAACCCGCCAGAGCGGTAGAGTCAGCATGCACAAGCCGAATAAACGATGTCACGACACGATCAGAATTCGAGAGCCCGACACTGTTGCGGGGGGTAATAATAGGCACACCCGCCCGAGACACATCCCGGAGCGGAAGAATTTTAATCACATTGCCCGCAGGCACAGCAGTAAAACCGTATGTGTGCAATATGGAAAGAAATACTTGGTAAATGTCCCGGGTTCGAATTTTTCCTGGGGTGATGATCGTTACATTACCCTTTACCTTTTCATCGATCAGGAAATTTCGGCCCGTCAATTCGCTGATTTGTTTGATGACAACACGGATGTCGGCGTTATCAAAATCAAAGGAGATCATGCCATCAGTTACCTGCGACCCCTGAGGGGGATTCTGGGCAAGAACACCGCGAAGGAATCCAGAGCCCGCAAGAATGCACAAAAACATAAACACAACCAACGTGTGTCGACTTAGGCCCGATAAATATTTTTTACTTCGATCTCGCATACTTTCACTCACTCCCAGCTACCGAATCCGATAGGAAATATTCACTTTCTTGCCCTGGCGAAATATAGCTATTTGAGCCGCATCTTGTCGCATAATTCCTCTAAAGGCCGAACTCAAATCGCCCTTGTTATTAATCCCACTACCATTCACGTCAATTACTACATCCCCACCCCGAATCCCAAGAAGACGTAAAAAACGACCTCTACCGGCAGGGAACACCCGGACACCGGTATCTCCTTCCGGGCTCCGGAAGGGTGTCGTCCGGAACTGAGAATCCAGTTCACCCGCACTATTCAACAATCTCTCCAGGCGTTTGCGGGAGAGGATTCTCGTTCTTTTGCTGGGCTCGGCCCTCGCACCCCTATCCTGCGGAAGGACTTCCGGAGATAGCGCTCTCGGAATTTGTGGATTACCCGGCAAATCATTACCAGGGGGCCGACGGAGACGCGAGCGCAGATCAGGGCCCCCACTTCCTTTGGAGCGTCCACTACTGGGACGCCTGGAATTAGAATGCCGAGAACCTCGCGTATCTGATTTTCTATCTTTAAATGCCTTGAAAATTTGAATCTTGCCATTATATTCAAGTGAAACTTCCCCGCGCTTCACCTCTTTAATCAAAGCGCCTTTAATCGAATCGCCTAATCTGTGAATCTTCTGGGCGCTCGACCCCTTTTCCTTAAAAATCGCAAAACTCATCCCCTCGGGTCCAACCGTTGTTCCCACCAACTGCAGGTCCAAGGAAGCCGCCACCGACGGCCCGGGAAGTTTCGGGGTAGGACGCACCACAACTTTCCTAGGTTTGGATTTAGGGCGAACTGCCCTTTTCTTCGTGTGGCCGAGCGGAGTCGAGGAAAAAAGATTGCGCTTCTCGATTACGAGGTAATCGATTTTTTTGACTTTATTGGAAAGGGGCACGGGTGCTTTTCGGCGCACGGAGGGCCCGGTATTTTCCATCGCCAAAAAAGATTGATAGGTAAAATAGAGATCAGCACCCAACGACAAACCAGCCGTCACCAGGACAAGCGATACTGCATACAATATCTGGCGAATACTCATTGACATCATTAACCGCCTTGCCCGGGTATCGCGGCGCTCCATTTACCGCCAATATTCTAATAAAGGGGAGCGCGGCGATTACCAGAAAACGTTAACACCAACTTCTTTGTTGATAAAAGATTCCTCGAAATATGCATGCAAATACGAGTTGCTTCGGTCAAAAAATATACTTGCATGTAATTGCGGGCGGTGAGCCCGGCTCCAAGTCGTTGTCTTTCGAGGAGCATATTTCTGAGGCGGCGATTTTTCTATCGGTGGCGGCATTTTTTTAGGAGGCGTGGGAACTTCTGCAGCCGGCGCCATAATTTCCCCAAAACGGGGGTCGACTCGAAGCGACTCAAACCGGGGAGCAACGTGGATATCTCTAATAGCGTTCGGGCCGAGACGATCCGCCTGATTCAGAAGAAGAAGCAGGGCATCGTTCTGGCGCTCTTTTTCCACATAGAGACCAAGCAACGCCATCACCGCAGCCTCTCCATCCTTCTCCAACGAAGAATGAACACGCTTGAGAGCAAAACGATAATCCTCTACCGCCTCATCTTTAAAACCTTGGAGTGCACGAATCCGTGCGCGCTCAAAATATCCGTCGAATTGATCCGGCCCCAATTCAATGGAGCGATCTAATAAATGGATAGAATCTTCTAAATAACCCTGAGAAGCCTTGATTTTTCTGAGAAGCAGAACAGGCCGCCAATCTCGCTTATCAAGATCGGCCGCACGAGCCGCCGACTCTTCGGCTTGTCGGTAGAATTTGAGGCCAAAAAGAGACTTCGCCCTGAGGACATGGAAAGTCAATTGATTCCGGCTGCCTGAGAATTTATCTTTTAAAAGCCTTGCCGCCGCGCCGTACTTCTTTTCCCTAAGGAGGGCTCTGGCTCTCATGACCGCGAAAAAACCAGCTAATCGCTTTGGAAAATCCAGTTGGAACCATCGACCCGCGCGACCGAAGACGAGGGACTCTCCAACCGGATTAAATACAGCCCTGCCCGCGTCCTTAAGGGAAGGGTGACTGAGTTCAACGGAAATCCGCTCTTTGACGGAAGTGAGGTGAAGACCACTCTCGCCCGAAATGAGCCACCGCCCATCGGGCGAAAAAACAGGATAGCTAGCCGATCCAGTTCCTCCCGGAAGACGAACCCGCCCCTGAACCTGACCTGAACGATCAAACCAGATGAGAGAATCACCTTTGGCGACAGCAATCATCTGGGCATTGTCGCTGAAACGAGGATGCCGAACATCCGTCTCTCGGAAAAGCGTCCTGACTTTTCCCGTGCCCAATTTAACCAGTAAAATACCCTGGGGTGCCACACACAAAAGAGCATTGTCTTTTTGCGAAAAATTTGGTTGTTCACAATGCCCCCGGTGAATTTTACTGAAGGTGCCCCTGGATGAATCAAACTCACCGATAACGCGCCCCGGCCCATAGCCGTTCGTAACGAGGAAACGGCTGTAGCCGGTGAAACTCGAAAAACCCGACGAGCTTGCCGTCTGCCTTGCTAGATTCATCCCATCCTTCGTAACGGTGTAGACCTGGAAACGAGCCCCGTCGCCGAAAACAAGGCTTAATTTACCCCCCGGCCCGAATGAGGGAGGCCCAGTCCCTGTGCTTCTAAAATCACGATGGTCCTCCTCAAGCGTCAAAGGAACCATTCGCGAGCTATAACCCACTTCCCAACCAACCTTTTGAGCTTGGCCCTTGAGGCGACTGCTGCGCTCAACAGCTCGAATCGCCCTTTGATGCCCTTGGCGCGCTTCACTATTGGCCGAATCAAGAGAAAGTGCCGTTTCAAATAACTGCTTAGCTCGCGTGTAGTCCCCAGAGGCCATCACACTCTGCCCCAAAAGGATATGACTTTCTAAATCACTAGGCACGATATCTAAAAACAACTCAAACTGCCGGATGGCCTTGAGATGATTACCGGCCAGCGCATAGATTTTTCCAAGAGAATAAGGCACGAGAGCATAGCGGGAATTAAGGCGCTGCGCCTTGAGCAAAAGCTTTTCCGCCGGAGCCTGTAGGCCGAGGGAAAGATACATGCGAGCAAGAACTTCAAGATCGCCTGCATTCAAACGACCGAACTTTTTTTTCTCATAGCGGCGAACCGCCTCGGCATAAAGACGGGTCGCATCTTTTCCGCCTTCCTGCGAGGACTCTAAGACTGTCGCAAAATACCTGAAGATGACCGGCTTTTTGGCCTTGCCCTCGGCATAGGCCTCCTTGAGTAATTTAATAGTCTGGGCGCGGTAGAGAGGGGCTTCTTTTCGGGAGGGTTCGATATCCAAAAGCCCTCCCAGTAAATCAAGCCGATAAGATACGACCGCAGATCGAACACCAAGGGCCTCGGCCTTGCGATATGCTTCCCAAGCTTTTTGATAATCGAGCCGCGAGTAGGCGAAGTTTCCCTGGGTGATAAAAATTTCTGCTGACGGGGGAAAATGGGCAAGCCGCGAGGTCACGGCACCACAACCGGCCACAAAAATAAGTACAAAAAATGAAATCAGACAGGAGCGGACCATCCGAAAAGACAAGTTCACCGCGACACCCCTTATAGCCAAAATATAGCGCACAAAGCCCAACTTATTGATAATCTTACATCAAAATGTTTTTTTTCACATGGGGAGAAGCTCTATAATTGCGTCTCCATGACAGGCCTGACACTATATATAGTAATTTGAACCATTTTTCACGCTACGCTCCCCTTCTAATATTGCTTTGCTATAATAGGCCTAACTTAAAATTCGACGTTTTTTTAAATTCCATCGATACCGGTCGGAAGCGGATTCGAATCACCTCCCGGTCTCTATCCAGTCAAAATTTTTAGGAGAGGAAACCATGGCCGGAAACTACGCCGACATCTACAAACGTTCACTCGACGAGCCCGAGGAATTTTGGGCCGAGGCAGCGCAAGAAATACACTGGCACAAAAAATGGGATAAAACTCTGGACGACTCAAATCCACCTTTTTATCGATGGTTCGCTGGCGGCGAGGTAAACACCTGCTACAACGCGCTTGATCGCCATGTCGAGTCCGGCCGCGCCGATCAACTCGCATTGATCTACGATAGCCCCATCACGGGCAGCATCAAAAAATTCACATACCGTGAACTGCGAGACGAGACGGCCTTGTTCGCCGGGGCACTTGCGGCGCAGGGCGTCGGGCGGGGTGACCGGGTTCTCATCTACATGGCAATGGTCGCAGAGGCAGCTATCGCCATGCTGGCCTGTGCCCGAATCGGCGCCGTGCACTCGGTGGTCTTCGGCGGCTTCGCTGCGAGTGAGCTCGCTACCCGCATCAATGACGCCACACCGAAAGTCATCGTCTCCGCCTCCTGCGGCATCGAGCCCTCGGGCATCATCGCCTATAAACCCCTGCTCGATGAAGCTATCAATATCGCGACCCACAAGCCCAAGTGCTGCGTCATTCTCCAGCGCCCCCAACTCAAGGCGGATCTTCAGCCGGGGCAAGACATCGACTGGCAAGAAGCGATGAAAACTGCCGAGCCCGCAGATTGCGTTCCCGTCGCGGCCACAGACCCTCTCTATATCCTTTACACATCGGGCACTACCGGCGAGCCCAAGGGAATCGTCCGCGACAACGGCGGACACATGGTGGCGCTCAATTGGAGTATGAAATACGTCTATGGCGTCGAGCCCGGCGACGTCTACTGGGCAGCCTCGGATGTTGGCTGGGTCGTAGGCCACTCCTATATCGTCTATGCGCCCCTGCTGCATGGATGCACCACGATCCTTTTCGAGGGAAAGCCCGTGGGCACCCCGGACGCCGGCGCTTTTTGGCGGGTGATTTCAGAGCATGGCGTAAAAGCGCTTTTCACGGCGCCAACGGCCTTCCGCGCTATCAAACGAGACGACCCCGATGCCGAATTGATGAAAGGCTACGACATCGGATGCTTCAAAACCCTTTTCCTCGCCGGAGAGCGCTCGGACCCCGATACCCTCGAATGGGCGGAAAAGCATCTCAAGATTCCTGTCATCGACCATTATTGGCAAACCGAAAGCGGCTGGCCCATGCTCGCCAACTGCATGGGCATTGAGCACCTTCCGGTCAAGCACGGCTCGCCGACGAAGGCTGTGCCCGGTTGGAATTTCGCCGTCCTGGACTCAGAGCTAAGAGAGGTCGATCGCGGCGAGATGGGCGCGCTGTCCGTGAAGCTGCCGCTACCGCCAGGCGCTCTACCTACCCTGTGGAACGCCGAAAAACGATTCGTTGACGCGTACCTATCCGAATATCCGGGCTACTACAAAACCGGGGACGCCGGCTTCATGGACGAGGACGATTATGTCTTTGTCATGTCTCGAACGGACGACATCATCAATGTTGCAGGCCACCGCCTATCCACCGGTGCGATGGAAGAAGTCCTTTCCGCCCACCCGGATGTAGCCGAGTGCGCGGTCATCGGCGCCAAAGACGGATTCAAAGGACAATTACCCGTCGGCTTCCTCGTTTTGAAAGCCGGAGTCGAGCGCAGCAACGCCGAAATCGTGAGCGAAGTCGTCCAGATGGTTCGGGACAAGATAGGCCCCGTCGCCGCCTTCAAACAGGCTACCGTCGTTGCTCGCCTGCCCAAGACACGATCGGGCAAAATTTTAAGGGGCACAATGGTCAAGATCGCCGACGGGGATGAATACAAAGTGCCCGCCACGATTGACGATCCGGCAATACTCCCCGAAATCACCGAGGCAATTAAGGAACTAGGCTACCCCGAAAAATAGCGCAACCCTTTAAGCTCTGGAGTAAAATGGGCACTCCCGAGGAGGATAATTTACGTGGAATTGATATTGCTCGGCGTGGGCGCTCCGCCGCCGACGCCAGAGAAAAGCGGCCCCTCCAATGCCATCGTCTCAGGAGGGAAGCTGTATTTGGTGGATGCTGCCCGGCACGCCGCCACGCAGATTGTAAAATCAGGCTTTCCCATTAATACCATCGACTATTTATTTTTTACTCACTTCCACTCCGATCACTACACCGGCTTTGGCGAATTTTTTCTATCACGCTGGATTCTGGGGGCCAAAACTCCGCTTCGCGTTTTCGGCCCCGCCCCCGTCGCAGAAACAGTCAAAAGGATGCTCCACTACTACGAATACGACATCGACCTGCGGGCAAACGAGGGCAAGTCCCGCAAAGGCACTGAAATTGAAGTCAACACCCTATCTCCTGGAGACACCTTTGAAGTGGACGGAATACAAATTGCCGTCGAAAAAGGCACCCGCCACGGCAACGTTGACGACATACTTTCCTACCGCTTTGAGGCCGAGGGCCGAAAAATCGTTATCGCCAGCGACGGAAGCCCTACGGACAAGCTTGTTCCCTTCGCCCAGGGAGCGGACATTCTGGTGATGCATCCCTGTATCCCTGAATTGATTGACCAAAGATACGGCGGCTTCAAAGAGACGGCAAAAATCGTCGCCGCCCACCACGCCACCGCCGAGGAGATCGGGCACACAGCAACCGAGGCCAAAGTGGGTAAGCTGGTTTTCTCGCACGTGGTGCCACCGCTCGCCCCAAACGATAAAGTTGCCGAAGCCCTTTCAATCCATTACGAGGGGATTATCGTTGCGGGCGAGGATTTGATGCGTCTATAGGTTTGGAACAATTTCAGACATGAATCGGAGAAAATGAAATGTGGGAATTTGGGATCGTAACGGATGAAGTTGACGACGATCTTCGTTGTGCCCTGGGTTATGCGAAAGAGTGGGGGATGAAACGCGTCGAGTTTCGCACCCTCTGGGGAAAGGGCGTTTGGAACCTTACGGCCTACGAGCAGAACGAGGCGCTGGCAATGATTCGCGGCGAGGGTTTTGAGGTTGTCGGTATCGGCTCTCAGTTTCTCAAAATCCCACCGGAATTCATTAAAATCGAATACGATACCCAGGTAGAAAACCTGAAGCGCTCGATGGAAGTCGCCCACGTATTTGGCGCAAAGATCGTTAGAGTACTCTCCCCCCTACTAGCCCCCGGCCGCGCCGGGGAAATAAAAGACGAGCCTGTCACCGATACAATCGCCTCGCATTATCTTCTGCCCGTCAGATTGGCCGAGAAGGAAGGCATCACACTCGCGATTGAAAATCAGAGTAACACGGCTATTACGACAAGCGCCCATGCCCTTCAACTGACGGAAATGATTAATTCGGATGCGCTCGGCGTCTTGTGGGATCCGGCAAACGCCCATGCGGCCGGAGAGATTGACGCATATCCAGCCGGATACGAGCGCGTGCGCCCACGCATGGCGCATGTTCACATCAAGGATACAAAATTGACGGCAGACGGAAGTTATGAATGGTCCATCGTCGGAGAAGGCGACTTCGACGTAGCCGGCCAGTTAGATCAATTGACGAAGGATGGCTACGCAACAACGGTGACTCTTGAGCCGCACCTGAGGTCTGTTGAAAAAACCGCTGCCTCGGCTGCCGCCCTGCACAAGATAATGAGCAAGGACAGGGCCTAGCGAAAATATCCGCTCTTGCCCGGGCCGGATTTTATTCCGGCACCACCAGATCAATTAATAACTTAGAGGTCGGGGGAAATTAACTTGCTGAAGAAAATCGGCCTTTTTACCGGCCTTATTCTTTTCCTGTACGTCACCACCCATCTACTTAATCATACCCTGGGCCTCATATCCCTCGAAGCGATGGAAGACGGACGCGATATATTCCTCCTTATTTGGAGAAACCCGCTAGGCACGTTAATTATCTATGGCTCCCTTCTGATTCATTTCGCCCTCGCAATATGGGCACTCTTTCGCCGCCGAAATCTCTCCATGACTTTTTCCGAGGCGACCCAATTAATCTTCGGCATTTCGCTCCCGCTCCTGCTGGCTATGCATGTCATGGGAACAAGGATGGCACACGAAATCGCCGGAACAACAGACAACTATGCGTATGTCCTTTTGGTCCACTGGAAATTCAGTAACAAATACATCGCTTATCAAACGGTAGCTCTTCTAGCGGCCTGGATACATGGATGCATCGGCATACACAACTGGTTGAGGCTAAGGCCGCTGTCTGTGTGGGCAAAGCAATCTTTATTCGCCGCCGCGCTTTTACTCCCTACGCTTTCCCTCCTGGGTTATACACAAGGAGGCCGATCCGTTCTGGTGCTGTCCAGGAACCCCGAATGGATGAAGCAAGCCTCGACCGTCATTCACTGGCCTAACAAGGATGCGCTTGGTGAAATCACTTTCTGGGTCGAAGCTGTATGGGTAGTTGTAATTTCCGGTTTTGTCCTCGCGCTCATCGCCCGTGAAATACGCTTTTACATCGAAAAATCGCGCGGCTCGTTTCGAATTACCTACGATGATGACCGAACTGTTTCCGCAGCAACAGGAACCACCATCCTCGACGTCAGTCGCCATTTCAGCATTCCCCATGCGGCGGTGTGCGGCGGGCGCGGAAGATGCTCCACCTGCCGAGTGCGAATCCTTGAGGGCCTCGACTCTCTTTCCCCCACAAGCGAGGATGAACTCCACGTCCTAGAGCGAATTGGGAGCCCCCCCAATGTGCGCCTCGCCTGCCAGGCCAGACCCACCAGGGATATTGCCATCGCCCGGCTCCTCTCCCCACAGGCTTCCGTCAGAGACGTTCACACGAGGACAGGTCGCCACAGCGGGCAGGAAATGGAAATCGCCGTTCTTTTCAGCGATATTCGATCTTTCACGAAGTTCTCGGAAAAAAAGCTTCCCTACGATGTTGTTTTTGTGCTTAACCGCTACTTTGCTGAAATGGGAGAAGCCATTGAATCTGCCGGTGGGCGGCTCGATAAATTCATCGGCGACGGTGTAATGGCCTTGTTCGGGATAGACGGAAATATTGAGCAGGCATGCAGGCAGGCTCTTTTGGCGGCACGCGCCATGACAAGAAACCTCGAAAAATTGAACCGATCACTCGCAAGTGAAATCGGGGAGCCACTCCGCCTTGGCATCGGCATTCACACGGGCACTGTAATTGTCGGGGAGATGGGGCATGGAAATGCCACCCACCTGACGGCCATTGGCGACACGGTAAATACCGCCAGCCGCCTTGAGTCGATGAACAAGGAATTTTCATCGCAACTTGTCGTGTCTGGCGATGTAGCAAAACGCGCGGGTGTTAATCTATCTGAATTTCCGGGAAATGAAATCGACGTACGAGGCCGCGCTGACGCCATTCATATACACATCATCACAAATCTCGAAGATTTACCTTTAGAGCCCGGCCAGAAATAACCGCACCCAGCTCTCTGGACTTCATGGCTCAAGGCGATTTTCGAGCAGCGTCCATGGCAGTTTCGAAAAAATTCTCCCATTCGCCCACAGCCGCATCATCTTCAAAAACAAGATGGTTCGCATCGAGAATTTTTTTCTTCACGGCATCTCTTTGGTCGCGATTGTTTCCAAAGCTCAGCGCTAGTCCGGCAAAATCTTCAAGGTTGGCAGCCACACAGTCCAGCACACCCATTTTTTCATAACAGGCATACGTGAAACGGCCTCGAGCAAACTCACCGGGCCAGGTTATTAGAGGCGTTCCCACGGCAAGACTATGAAGGGTGGTCGTTCCACCACAGGAATGGATCGAATCGAGCAAAACATCCGATTCGGCAAGCAGGCTGAAAAATTCCTCCTGATTCAAACGAGGAAGCATCCTCACCCG
>JABJAL010000037.1 GCA_018669005.1 Nitrospinaceae bacterium | reverse complement strand
GTGCTTCGGCCCGGTGGGCGGTTTTTGATGATGGTCTATCACCGAGACTCTTTCTACCATAACGTTGTTTTTCCGCTTTACCGGAGGTTCCACCCCGATCTTCGAGGTATGAGCAATGAGGCTCTGGCCAATCATGTGGACGGCGCGGAAAATCCGCTGGGCAGGGTATACACGCGTGTTGAAATTAGGCAGGTGTTACATGAATTTTCCCAGATTGAATTTACCGTGGGCTCATTGCCCAGGAATAGCGTTCCGCGTGTGGGGAATTTAATTCCGCAAGCTCTTTTGGATTTAGCGTCGCGTCGCTGGGGCTGGTTTTTGTATTCCTCGGCGCTGAGGTGAATTTCCTGATACACAATTTGGCCAAAAAAATCAGACGTCTCTCTGCTCTCCCGCCCATGTCGATAGCCAGTAAGTTAGGTGAGCGGATGGTTGCGATTCCTACCAGACTGATTGAGCGAATTCAGGTAAACACCGGGCGGGCTGAGGTTGGTGATGCTGAATTGTCCGCCAGTCTTTTGAGCGATGGGGCGCGGGGAGTTCTTTCGGGGACAAAATATCCGACATCATTTTTTCCGGTCGATGCCAAAGCGAGCGAGGATTACCTTACTGCTGTCCGGTCGCTCATGCCGGGCGCCGAACAAGTGACTCTTGATAGCGCATATAAGGCTTGCTCTCATGTATTCGATATTCTCGGTTCAGGAGAAGTGGACCTGGGCCCTAGTATCGAATGGAGTCGTGATTTTAAAAGTGGCTTTGAATGGCCGAAACAATTCTATCGGGACATAGTTCCTGTCCGCTTGGGTGATAATTCGGATATCAAGGTTACACGTGAGTTGAGCCGCTGTCAGCATTTTACTGCGCTCGGCAAGGCATATTGGTATACCGCCGACGAAAAATTTGCGATTGAATTCCGTAAGCAAATTTTACATTGGATTGATGAAAATCCCGTCATGCGGTCGGTCAACTGGGATTGCACCATGGATGTGGCCATCCGGGCGGTAAATTGGCTCTGGGGCTGGGCTTTTTTTCGTACCTCGGAGATGACCGACGAATATTTTCGGCGCAAGCTTCTAGGTTCTTTACTGGAGCACGGGCGTTATATCAGAAATAATTTAGAATTTTTTAAAATTCGCGAAAAAGGGAGTTGGGTTCGGGTTAATGGGAATCATTATCTCTCAGATCTCGCGGGTCTGATTTTTCTAGGTATTCTGCTCCCCGAGTTGAAAGAGAGCCGGGGTTGGCGAGATTTCGCACTTAAGGAACTCTGGCGTGAGCTAGAGGAGCAGGTCTCCTCCGATGGTTGCTGTTATGAATCCTCGATTAGCTACCATCGCCTGTCACTTGAAATATTTCTCACTTGCGCAATCCTATGTCAAAAGAACGACATCATAGTTCCCGAGGGCGCTTGGTCCGTTCTTGAAAAAATGCTGGAATTCGTAGCAGCGTATACTCGCCCAGATGGTAGAGCACCAATTGTGGGCGATGCAGACGATGGCCGCCTTCAGATTCTGGGTGCTCAAGCCATCGACGATCATCGCTACATTTTGTCGGTGGGAGCGGTAATGTTTGAGCGCTCTGATTTTAAGTCAGCCTCCGGAGAATTTCATGAAGAAGCGTTGTGGCTTCTCGGGCCCGGGGCGAAGGAGGTGTGGGAGGGAATTCCTGTTGGAGAGAGTCCGCACTCCCGTGATTTTCCGGGTGGCGGCTTTTATGTCATGCGGGCAGGAGATTTGTATTCACTCATAGATTGTGGTGATACGGGCATCCGTGGTCATGGCTCTCACGATCACAGTGACCCGCTTAGTTTTGAGATCAGCGCTTATGGCCGGGCTTTTTTTGTCGATCCGGGCAGCTATGTTTATTCCACCTCGCCTGAATGGCGAAATCATTTTCGATCCACTGCGTGGCATAACACGGTTCGTGTGGATGGTCAGGAAGCGAATCGTTTCGATCCTGATGAGCTGTTTGCTATTGAAAATGACGCTCGACCCGAAGTGGGCGTCTGGGAATCTGACGAGAGGCATGATTTCTTGGATGCTCGCCACATTGGTTACGATAGACTCTCAGACCCGGTGATTCATCGCCGGAGGATATTTTTCGACAAGTCTGCCGCCCTTTGGCAAATTCGGGATGATATAATTGGCCAGTCTGAGCACTTTGTTGAGTGGTTTTTTCATTTCGCGGCTGAGATTCCTGTCGAGATAATGGAAGGTGGTGTGGTTATGACCTCGTTCGCCGAGGGGAGTAATCTGACTTTTGGGATAAGAGATCTTCCGGGAGACGCCGAGCTTGAGTTACTAGATGGCTGGGTGTCGAGACGATACGGCATGAAAGAGCCAAACAAGGTGCTCAAAATATCGATGAAAAAATCCTTGCCATTAACGATGAATTTTATCCTGGCTCCTGAGCGGAGCGGCGGGCGGCGTGATTTGTCGGATATCGCGATTCCTGAAGAAATGATGGTGGCCTGATGCGTTGTGTGATGGTGAAAAATGGGCGAGTCGTAGTGGAAGAGATACCAGGACCCGTGTGCCCAGAAAACGGCGTGCTGGTCCAGACAGCTTATTCTCTCATTAGCTCAGGTACGGAAAGAGCAGCGCTCTCGGGTCGCTCTGGTGATATCGGTGATGAGATTCGAAGGGCGGGCGGGCTGGCTAAAAAGGTAATGCGCCGCCTCTCGGAGGGGGGAGTTCAGGCTACGATTAGGTCAATTCAAGATAAAATATCGTCATCAAGCCTTGGCATATCAATGGGTTACAGTGCGTCTGGGGTGGTCGTGGAATGTGGGCTCGAGGTGAACGACATATCAGTTGGAGATAAGGTGGCATGTGCTGGCGAATGGGCTCACCACCAGGAAGTGCTGGCGGTGCCAAGAAACCTTGTTGTTCAAATTCCCGAGGAAGTGAATTCTAGCCACGCCGCGTTCAGCACGTTGGGTGCCATCGCAATGCAAGGCGTCAGGCAGACTCGGCCTCAGCTTGGCGAAACGGTTGTGGTTATTGGCCTTGGCCTTGTCGGTCAGATTACGGTGCAGCTACTTCGGGCAGCGGGTTGTCGGGTCATCGGATGTGATGCCGATGAAGCTAGGATTTCGCTTGCCAGAGAACTGGGTCTTCATGATGGCGTTCTGAGTGGATCAAATCGACTGGCAGATATGGTGCGTGTATTAACTGGAGGTATCGGAGCGGACGCTGTTATTCTTTGCGCGTCTACGGAGAGCAGTGAGCCTGCTCAGGAAGCAATGAAAATCACCCGCCAACGTGGCCGTGTTGTTGTGGTTGGTTTGGTCGGTATGAATCTTGAGCGCGAACCATTTTACAAAAAGGAAATCGAGTTCACTATCTCTTGCTCATACGGACCAGGAAGATATGACCCGCTTTATGAAGTAGGGGGGGTGGATTATCCCGCAGGCTATGTCCGTTGGACTGAAAATCGAAATATGGAGGAGTTCATCAGGCTTCTCAATGAAAGGCTAGTTGATGTTGCCCCGTTGATTCAGGGTGAGTATCCGCTACTTGAGGCCCAAGCGGCATATGGAGCGTTGGCGGGAGATCGAAAACCGATTGCCGTCCTCCTGTCCTATCCCCAAGCAGAAAGCTTTGAGGCGGGCTCGCGCATGATACGTGTGAATCCTCCTCCGAGAAATAAAAAAAATATTCAGGTAGCCGTAATCGGAGCAGGTGAGTTCGCGCAATATGTACACCTACCGAACTTGAAAAAGATTGACGGGGTGCACCTTCGGGCGGTTATGAACCAAAGGGGTGAAAAAGCAAAAGAGGCGGCCCGGCGATTTGGGGCCGAATACTGCACAACCAATCCTTCTGAAATTTTTAATGATAACGAAATAGACGCCGTATTAATTTCTACCCGGCATCATCTACATGCGCCGCTTGCAGTTGAAGCTGCGAAGGCGGGGAAAGATATCTTTCTCGAAAAGCCGATGGGTCTCTCTGTTTCAGAATGCCGCGAGGTGGCAAATGCCGTTCGGGCTGCGGGGGTTCATTTTATGGTCGGCTTCAACCGCCGTTTCGCTCCGTTGGCCGTCGAGGCGAAAGAGATGATAAGCAAGAACTCTGGGCCCTGGCAGGTCCTTTATCGTGTTAACGCGCCAGGGCTTCCCGGAGACCACTGGACACAAGATCCGGCTGTCGGTGGCGGGCGCATTGTCGGGGAAGGATGTCACTTTATTGATTTTTGTGGATGGTTAATTCAAGAAAACGTAGATGAAGTGTGGGCCAGGGCATTGCCTGCTGACGGCGAAACTGTGGCTTCATTGGATAGCTATACTGCGGCGATACGCTATCGAGGCGGTTCTGTCGCTACGATTGTTTTTGCGACGGTTGGAAATGATGAAATGCCCAAGGAGCGGATAGAGATGTTCCGAGGCGGCGCCTCGGGTGTTATTGACGATTTTCGAGAACTGACTCTGTATTCAGAAAACGGCAAATCAGTGTCCCGCTCTGCTCAGGATAAAGGTCATCGCCAGCAATTGATGGCATTTTTCGATTCGATAACAGGAAAGTCGAACCCCACCATGACACTTGAAGAAGCTCTTCAATCAAGCGAGACCGCATTGGCGGCGCATGCTTCCGTTCGTGGTGCCGCGTGACGATTTTGTTTTTGAATTCATATTCAACTACCTTGAATAACCCTTACTGATTAAAAAGTTTATCTACCGATTGTTTGCATTCTGAAATCATATTGCTGGAAATTATCCCTCAGATTAGATGATTCTGCCACAAACTAAATCACTGGTGTGATTCTTGAATTGTTGAATTGTTTTGTGCCTCAAAAGTTTAGAGATTTGTAATTTATTTTAAGGGGATGAAGTTGGACGTCTTCTTGTCGATATTAGTACTTGTCGCTGTGGTTGCGTATATCTTTAGCGGATTGATGCGCTCGTCACCCGAGAAAAGAATTTATTTCATAATTCTGCTCGTAGCGTTAGTGTTGCGCGTCGGGGTTGTGTTTCTTCTACAGTATTTTGATTTAATTCCAGAGAAATATTTTGACGATACCGCGAGATATCTTAGAGTTGCCGAAGAGGTCTTTCGTGGTGATTTCAATGAATATAAAGGATATCCAGAAGTTTTTCGAAATTTTGTCATGCTCATCGCTAGTATTTATTTCGTTCTTGGGCCAGTTCCCTTAACAGTGCAAATTCTTAGTGCTCTCTTAGGCGTGCTAATTATCCAGAACATTTATTTCTCAACAAAATATTTGGCGGGTACTAAAGCGGCTTTGTTGACGGCAGGTATATGGGCGATTTTACCCTCGTTTGTATTTGTGACTGGACAGCCCTCCCGAGATACCGTTGTTATTTTGATGCTGACGACAATTATCCGCTGGATGATCGGGATTGAAAAAGGCAACGAACGGCGGGTGGTGCTGAAATGCGGGGGGTGCGTTCTGTTGGCGTTCGGCTTGTGTCTGTTTCGGGCTCATCAGATGATTTTCATTGTTGGATCTTTGGCAGCTGCGGGAATGGCCACCTTTGGATGGGATCGACGGAAACCTCGCCTTACTTTTTGGTGTATGAGAGCAATGGGCGTCTCAGTCATTTTAATCTCTGGATTTCTTTTTTTGATAGGAAGTTATTGTTTCGCTAATCTGAGATACGCGCTGTACGGAATGGATAAAACATTTACTGGCAGCTTAAGCGCTTCGAGGTTGTCGTTCGTGTATCCAGAAAATTTCAATAAATTACATGCTCAAACGACGCTTGGATTGAAGGCAGAGCCGGAGTACAAAAGGGCGATCGAGAATAAAAACGACGCCGAAAATAAATATCAGACGGCGAATGGCGAACTTCAGACGCTAATAAATAAGGGGGTTCGGGAAAGCGTCATTGCTGAAATGAAAAGAAAGGTGGAGGCCGCGAGAAAAAGTTATAAAAAGGCGGATGAAAATTATCAATCCTTTATAAATAAATGGCGATTTTCCGAAGATATGCTGGAGAAGATTAGGTCGAAAAAATTGCCAGCTGGAGTGGATGACGGAACAAAATTGATTTTTTCGGACGTTGTAGATGCTTCATATTTTGACTTTGCTTTACGGCTCCCTTTCAGGATGGGTGTTTTCCTCTTCTCTCCCTTTCCCTGGCAATCGAAAACCCTATTTTTAAAGATTTCAGTTCTAGAAAATCTGATATTCTACTTATTTATCGTGGCAGGCATTGCAGGAATTCGGGCGATGGGCTGGACGCAGCTTGGCATGGTGAGATTTATTCTTGCTTATATATTTGTGTCTTTGGTGGCCTATGGTCTAACTTCTGGTAATGTTGGAACCGCCTACCGGCACCGGATGCAATTTGTTTGGTTGCTGTTTATTCCAGGTTCGATATATCTGGTGTCATTCTTTTCTTTATGGGCTGCTAAGATTAAGTGGTTATCTGGCCCGGATGCCTGACATGCGAATTTGATTTTCTTCTCTTTGTGAGTCTTGATGAATATCGCCTATCTTACTTGTGATGGTGTGCTTGATTCCGTTTTCGATTCTCAGGTGATGGGTTTGATTGCCGAGCTCGAAAAGGAAAAAATCAAGGTTGACCTGTATTCCGCTCGGGGCCCGAAGCGGAATTTTGATCCACTCTTGCAAGAAAAAATTTCGGAAGTCCGGAGCAAGCTTGATGGGACATTTCGCCAAATATGGCATCTTCGTTATCTTGGCAACTGGTCCACCTATTTTTCCCGGTGCAGCTTCAGCCGCAATCTTGATGTGTCTCATAAATACCGGATGGTTCATTGTCGCGGGAGTTATTCCGGATATGTCGCTGTAAAATCGTTGGGAAGCTCTTTGCCCGTCCTGACCGATGTTCGGGGTGTTATGGTCGAGGAGGCCGGCATCAGGCGAGGGCAAGTTTCTATCGGGAATAAGATAAGAAACTCTGGCTGGCGCAGTAGAGGGCTTAAATCGCTTGAGCGAGTAGCGGTTGAGGGTGCGCAGGCGGTGACCTGTGTATCAAATCCTTTAAGAGGATACTTGCTAAGGAATTATTCCATCAAACCCGAAAATGTTGTTGTTCTTCCGGGTTGCGTGGATACATCGCGATTTCGGCCCGATGAAAAATCTCGTGATGAGGTGAGAGAAAAATTGAAGCTCATCGCTAAAAGGGTTTTTCTTTATGTGGGAAGCGCGAAAGCTTGGCAGATTCCTGAGGTAATTGGCAAGGTATTTCGATATGCACTGGAGCAAGATGACCGGAGCCACCTGCTTGTTTTGTCCCAGGAGCCCGATGTAATGCGAAGCTTTCTTGAGGAGGAAGGGATCGCCTCCGAGCACATGACGATAATGCAAGTCGCCCATGAAGAAATTGCTAGCTATATTCGAGCCGCTGATGTTGGTCTTTTGCTACGCGAGAAGAGTCTTGTCAATGAAGTGGCTTGCCCTACGAAATTCGGGGAATATGTCTCATCTGGGGTTCCCGTTCTTGCGAGCACCGGCATTGGTGACACCCAGGCCCATATCCAGGAACATCGCCTCGGTTGGTTGCTGGATGATTTTAATGATGAAAGTCAGATCGCTCAAATATTGGGAGAGGTATTGAGCGCCCCTGAGGCTTCCGAAGTTGAGCGCGAGCGGCTCGGGAGCGCCGGGGGGGGGCTTTTTGAATGGCGCTCTCATCTCTCCAAACTTCTACCATTGTATGAAAAAGGGCTCTAAACTTTTTGCCAAATGAGCAATTTAAAACCTTTCTGAGACTATGAATATCACTTCTTTAAAAATCATGGTGGTTATCGGCGCGCGCCCGAATTATATGAAAACCGCGCCGTTGATTCACGCCTTGAACGCAGCCTCGCGCAACGATCCGTCATCTCCCAGCATCGAGATAGAACTGATTCATACCGGGCAGCATTACGAGGATCTTCTTTCGAAGTTCTTGATTGAAGAGCTTTCCTTTCCTCCAGTGGACATTAATCTTAAGGTTGGCTCTGCCTCGCATGGGCAACAAACGGGTCTGATTCTTCAGCGCTTCGAGCCGGTGCTGCATGCCTCGAACCCCGATGTAGTTGTCGTAGCGGGTGACGTGAATTCCACATTGGCCTGCGCCATGGTGGCGGCTAAAAACTATCTCCGTCTTCCTGATGGGCGCCTTAGGCGCCCCCGTATCGCTCATATCGAGGCGGGTCTGCGATCTTTTGACAAGACGATGCCCGAGGAAATTAATCGTAGACTCACGGATACGCTGGCGGATGATCTTTTTATCCACTCTCCCGAGGCCCGGGAAAATTTGCTTCGGGAGGGAGCGCTAGAGGAAAATATCCTAAACGTCGGGAATTTGATGATCGACACTTTGGACCGTCTCCTTCCACTCGCGAGAAACTCTGATATTTTCAACCGTCTGGCGCTAATGCCGAGCTCTGATGCCGGATCGCCACGGCCCTATGCTCTGGTGACGCTCCACCGCCCTTCGAATGTGGATGATCCTGAGATGTTGCAGAAAATTTTAAGGGGGATAGCGAGAATTTCTCCCGATATTGAGGTGATTTTTCCCGTTCATCCCCGAGTGCGGGAGGCTATTCCCGCTGTGTTGAAAAATCTTGGAGGTAGCGGTTTAGAGCCACTTGCCCCTATCCATGCCGTCGAGCCGCTGGAATATTTGTCATTCATCGCTCTGATGGATAAAGCTGAAATTGTTCTCACCGATTCGGGCGGGGTTCAGGAGGAGACGACTGCTCTCGGGGTGCCTTGTCTGACGATTCGGGAGAATACGGAAAGGCCTATAACTGTCGAGATGGGCACGAATACTCTTGTAGGTACAGATGAGGAGCGAATTGTCGCCGCGGGCCGCAGGGCACTTACTGGAGGGCGGAAAAAGGGGTTGCGCCCCCCTCTGTGGGACGGTAGAGCCGGTGAGCGTGCTGCGCGACTTTTAGTGGAGAGAACCCTTGAGGCGCGAAAATAATTTTTTTAGCGGTGAAATTAAGTGACACTCATTTACGGGGGAGTAATCGGTAGAGACTGACAGCCTCGCGTTTTTCAACGCGGCGCTCTTTTGCGAGTTCGAATTCCATACGTTTTACCAAAGAATTGAGCCCGGCCAATCTGGCAATACCAAGAATCCCTTGGATGATTTCCAGCTTTTTAATGGTAAATGATCTTGTGTTGGTAAAACGCGCCTCAGGTGTGTTTCGCTCTAGTCGAGAAGGCCATATTTTCAGGCTATCTGGCATGGAAACCACCTCGCTCCCGATGATGCCGGCAAACTGTTTCCGGGTTTTGTCCGGAATTTCGGTGATATTTTCCCAAGGCATTTTTTTGGCCCATTTCCGCCCGGTTTTGTCTTGTCCCATAAAATATACGTTCTTGACGCCATTTACATACCAGAATCGGCTCCGATATTGCTCGGTAAGCAGTGTTGCCTCCTCATTTCCGTTTTGAGAGAGCCATGTAGCCGCACCCGCGTACCCTGAGTGAATTCCGAATAAATAAGCGGAGTGAGAAAGCTGGATGACGGTGAATATTCCGACCAATGCCCACCTCAAAGCCTTGGATGGGGCTCGATTCCATAGGAAGGCCAGAACTGAGCCTACAAACAATGCGGAAAAAGGGGCCATCGGAGATAGATTGCGCGGCAGAAGCGGAAGTAGCCTGATTGTTGAAATGATTAGGATTGGAATTAATACTCCGATGAGAATAAATAAATCTGAATCTCGCCACTTTTTTAAGAATCTGACGATTGTCGCCGCGAGGCCGATAAGGAAGATGCTGCTGTAAAATACGCCTTCCCCGTATAGGAAGGGCATTCTGAGCAATGCGCTTGTCATCAGCCCCGGACTATAAAAAACACCGGAGCTTTGATGGCGGTTCAATTCCAATTTGTGATGAAATAAGCCAGCAAAATAAGAAGTGGGGTTTTCCCCGTAAAGCCAAGGGAAGGAAGATGAGATTGTATTTCCTGTCCACCAGGTAAGGATATGGAGGCCGATGAGCACGATACCGGTTCCAGCCCCGAGCAGCGCTAAGTTTATTAATCCTTGTCGGTATTTTTTCTGCTGAATTGAACGATACGCCTCGGTGAAAAAACAAGCTCCTGCGAAAAGAGATGAAACGATGTGTGACCCCGTTCCTGCTCCGAGACAAATTCCGGCAGCGAGAAGCCAACGGCTGGGATGCTTGGTTTTGCTCCAAGTTGTGTGCGCGTATGACAAAAGGCCAAGAGTTAAAAAGAAAGTGGCGCTCACGTGTGTGAAGCCAGTTCGGGACCAGAGCATATGAAATCCCGAGAGAGCCAACGCTATAGCTGAGAAGAGGGCGGCTACTTTATCTTGCCCGAGCTTTCTTCCTAGGAAATAGACTAAACCTGCGGTTGTGGCGCCGAGAAATGCGTTGATGATGAGAAATAGGCTTGGGGAGGGCCCGAAGAGGGTATAGATAATCACCGCCATGAGGCCATAAAAAGGCTTGTCGGTGAGCCATCCTCCAGGCAACCCTCGCACTTTTTCGATAGCTCTCATCAGGGATAGCCGTTGTTGGTCAACGGATAGATTTGCACCCTCTCCTGACATCCACCAGCGAATATGGGTTGCCATGCTGGCTGGCTGGCCGTAGTAGATTGTTTCATCCAGAAATTGGATGCCCCTATCGGGGAGTGAATAGCTCCTGAGTAAAAAGGCACCGACAATAATTACCACTAACAGCCCGAATGTTTGAATTTTCGATGAACGCATAGATTGGATACTCATCATATTTTAAACGAGAATAAAAGATGTTCGTTGAGTATTCGTGTGTGATCGTCTCTTGGAAAAGGATTAGTTTTCCATGCCCTCGATTCAATGGTAAAGTAAATTTTTTGGCAGACTGCCGAGGGCGGAATTTTTTGACAACCTAAGCACCTTAATTTAGACATGCATAAATATCAAATTAGAGGCGGTTTTCAATTTGAAACTACAATCCCTTGAGCATCGGCTTTATTATCGGATGCTTCTGTTGCGCCGGGTGGAGGAGCGGATTGTCGCCCTCTATCCCGAGCAGGAAATAAAGTCTCCAACCCATTTTTATATCGGGCACGAGGCCGTGGCTGCCGGTGTGTGCGAAGTCCTTGAGAATGAGGACGTCGTATTCCCGTATTATCGCTCTCATGGGTGGTACCTGGCGAAAAATGGTGATCTGAACGCCATGATGGCCGAATTGTATGGCAAGGCGACTGGCTGCAGTAAGGGTTGGGGGGGCTCTATGCACTTGATTGATCTCAAGGCGGGAGTTATGGGCACCTCGGCAATAGTTGGAGGAGCGATACCTCATGCGGCGGGTGCCGCCTTTGCGATGAAGGCTCGGGGAGAAAAATCGGTTTCCGTTGTCGCCCACGGAGACGGGGCCGTGGAGGAGGGCGTATTTCACGAGACGATGAATTTTTCAGCCCTGAGAAATCTTCCCGTTATATTTATCTGCGAGAATAACCTCTACGCGGTAAATACCCCGATTAGTGAGCGACAGGTTCAGCCCGATCTACATAAGTACGCGGCGCAATATGGCATTGTAAGCAAATGCCTGGACGGAAATGATATCGAGGCGGTCTATCGGGCCGCCTCTGAGGCGGTTGCCCATGTTCGTGGCGGGGGCGGCCCCGTGTTCCTTGAATGTCGTACTTACAGGTTACTCGAGCACGTCGGGCCAACGGATGATACACATTTGCAATATCGGGCAGCTCTCGAAGTAGAGGAATGGCGCGAGCGGGATCCGCTTGTCATTGCGAGGCATCTCGTGAGCGACTCCAAGGTGGCCGAAATGAGCCGAGAAATCGATGAGAAAATTGACAAGGCGCTTGAATTCGCTCTCTCTTCCCCATACCCCACCTCTCTTTTTCCTGCTGAAGGTGCCGATGAAATTTAGAGAAGCTCTATGCAACGCGACGCATCATTCTATGGAGGCGGATCCTTCGGTTTTTCTCATTGGCGTCGGAATTGCCAAGCCCGGTTGGGTTTGGGGGACGCTTGACGGGGTGTTGGATCGTTTTGGCGAGGAGCGCGTCGTGGAGGGCCCGCTGGCCGAGGAGGGTTTAACGGGTGTTTCCATGGGTGCCGCGATGATGGGGATGAGGCCGGTTCTGATTCACCATCGGATGGATTTTGTGTTGCTCTCGATCAATCAGATTGTGAATCATGCGGCTCATTGGAAGTCCATGTTTGGTGGCCAGGTCGATGTTCCGCTTGTAATACGGGCCGCCGTCGGGCGGGGATGGGGCAACGGTTCTCAACATACAGGAAGCCACCATGCGATGTTCTCCCGGATTCCGGGTCTTAAGACAGTGGTGCCGTCCAATCCTCGGGATGCGAAAGGTCTCTATCTGGCTGCGGTCGAGGATAATGGTCCGGTTATTTTCATTGAGCACAGGTGGCTTTACGACGATGACGCTCCGGTTCCGGATGAGTATTACATAACGCCTCTGGGCAAGGCGGACATTGTTCAGCAAGGCACGGATGTGACGATTGCCGCTGTCGGGCCGATGGTCACAGAATCCATGAAGGCAGCCGTTGCGCTCAAGGAGTCGGGCGTATCGGCTGAAATTGTCGATTTGCGCACGCTTAGGCCGCTGGACGGAGAGACGATACTGAATTCAGTGGCTAAGACGGGACGTCTCGTGGTGGCAGATTCCGATTGGAAGGAGTGCGGCGTAGGGAGCGAAGTCGTCGCCATGGTGACGGAGAATCTTTTCGAATCGCTCAAGGCGAGTCCGGCGCGGGTGGCCTGGCCTGGAACTTCGGTTCCTAGCGGTCACGTCCTTGAGGCGCAGTTTTATCCCGGAGCCCAGGAAATTCAAAAGACGGCGCTCCGGGTGTGCGAACAAGACAGGCCGGTCGACTTTATCAAAAATACAGTCAAGCCCTTTGAGGGCCCTTTCTAAGTTGCTTTCAGCCGGGGAGGCGAATTCGCAATTCTTGCCTACTCTTCAGTTGATTGGTGTTTTCCTGGCGCTGGTGTTAGATGAGATTTATATGTCGGATAATTTGGATTCATAGATTTTCCCACTGGTTTTATACGTAAGGTTCCTGCTTTGACGAAAAAGAAATCGATTTCCATTTTTGTGTCGGCTTACAACGAAGCCGAAAATCTTTTGGATTGTGTTCTCGGCATTACCGCCGCAGCAGAGGCGCAGTTCGAGGATTATGAAGTCATCATCGTGAACGACGGGAGCACCGACGGAACGGGTGAGGTGGCTGAGGGCCTCCGCCAAGATAACGGACGGATAAGGGTGATCCATAATCCGGGTAATCTTGGGTTCGCGCGAAGTTTCTGCATTTCTGTGGAAGAGGCTGAAAAAGAGTTCTACGCATTTTTCCCAGGCGATGGCGAGATTGCGGCCAGCTCCGTCGCGGAAATAATTTCTCTGGCTGGTACGGCGGATATTATCGCGCCCTATCACGACAACAGCGACGACCGCTCGCTCATGCGCCAGGCGATGAGTAGAACGTGCTCCCATCTCACGAATTTCCTGTTGGGCTATAACTTGAGATATTACCAAGGTCCCCCCGTCTACCGGACGGCCGACCTTAAGCTTTTACCCAAGAAGACGCCGAGTCTGTTTTTGCTCACCGAGATGATGGTTCATGCGCTTTATGCCGGGCGTAGCTACAAGGAAATAGGATTTGTCTTCGAGGAGCGAAAACATGGAGAGTCAAAGGCTGTATCGATCAAAAATATCTGGATAGCATTTTACGCCATCCTTCGCCTCTGTTGGGACATCAGAATTAGAAAAACGCCCCCCATCGAATTGCCGGAAAGAGGAGGGAAGTAACAGCAGGCGCTAAAAATTAAGACCCTGTTTCACCGAATTCTTGCAATCGAAATATCTTGTGGTTGTCCTTCCAGAATTCGGTTTCCAGTTGGTAGTCTAGACCCGTAGCATTCTTGATTTTGTTTAAATCCAAATCCTCGTCGAATTGAACGATACAGACTGGCTTCGTTTCTTTCATTCTCGAATAGAGAATTTCACGCCATCCCGGTAGAACGCCGTCCATTAAGGTGGGGTTGGTGTTGAGCCAGTTGATAGGCGAGCGTCTGTCAGCGAGGACGTAAAGCTGAGGGACGCTGCCCCACGCGAGAATATAGTCGTCTTCCCTCGTTGATTTCTTGATGATTACAGCCGCCTCTCTCGCCGCCAGATTTTTCTCCATTACCGGATGGAGATTCCGAGGCCAAAGCCGTAGATCGAGGGGAAGGGTGTCGCCCGCCATGAGCAGGGTCCAAAGGTATTTCAGGTCGAGCAGCAGTATAATGATGAATATAAGTAATGTGGCCGAGGGCCTACCTTCGGTCATGAGCGGGAGAGTCTTGTACAGCCCCAGTCCCGCCAGAATGGCCCCCGGAAAAAGCGCGGGGATGAAGTGAAACGGAAGGAATCTGCCCTGTCCAAGAATCCCGGACAAAACTCCTAATAGCCAAATTCCTGAGACGGTCTCCATGCGTGGATAGTGGGGCCCCAACAAGGCACCGCAGATGATGAGAAAAATAAAAGCCCGGCTGCTTGAGAATATCTGTCCACCAAAAGGCATTAGCTTCTGAATTGTTTTTAAGATGTATTCACCCAATCCGGCTAAAATTCTAAAAAGAAATGCCGGAAGGAGTTTCTCTCCAGAGACAAGGAGTTTTTTTGTCAGGCGGATGAAGCCCGGATGTAGGTCAGTCGATTCGAGTTTTTGAATTTTTTCATCGAGGGATATCGCCGGAGCGTTTTTCTTGTGTTCGTAGCTGCTGGAGATGTATCCCAAAATCCCAAGATTTTCTTTTTCGAGGAGTTCGAGTTTCCACAAGAGCAGTGCGAATGCCGCCCCCGCTGCTACTGCTCCGGTCGTGGATAGCATAAAGAAGGAAAGATCGAAACCAAAAAGCGCCAGCGCCAACCAGAGAGCAAAGTATTCGATTAGCTGCGTGATTTTAAAAAGAAAAGCTGTGAGAAGCATGGTGAAGACAATGACAAAGATCCAGACCCCGCTTGGCGCCATCAGGTAGTTGCAAACGCTAAAGAAAATGACGGCATTAAAAAATCCCTGGACCCTTTCCGATGTTTCGTAATGAATGCCGAGTAGAGGATTGCTCGTGATGTACAAATAAGCCGCACAGACGGATAGGGCGATATGCGTTGTTCCCGGAGTTAATAGGCGAATCGATTGGTAAATGATGATAGATGCGAGAATGTTGATGATGAGAAACATCCTGACGGCTTTGCGCTCGGGATCGCCTTTTCCCAGGAGGGTAAACCACAGATAGAATAGAAACTTGCTGCCGATACGGGCGCAGCCCATCAAGATGTTCAACTGCTGGTGCAAAGTGACGCCTTTGTCCCGGAATGCTGCCCAATATGAATGCCAACCGGCGTCCTGGTGGCAGGTGAGATTGAGGAACGGGCGGTTGATTACGAGGTAGGCTGCGAATATCGGCAGAAGTGCAATCATTTCCATTCTAGGGCTCCCCTATCTGGCCATTTGCTCATATGCCGTCCGCCGGGGGATGAATGAACAGGTTCGCAAAGCCTGAGGGGCTCAATCGGAGGCGTCTGCTTCGGCCGTCAAGCGCTTGTTCTTGTCTATTGCGTAGGTAGAGGAAATACGAAGAATATCCACCATGACGCCAAGGCCGAGTAAAAGCGTTGATGCTGAGCCAATGATGACATACTGGAGAGCCAAGCTGCTCCAGCCTAAAGTGGTGAGAGCAGCGGCTGGCAGCGCCACAAAAAACACCAGTAACGCCGAGAGCATGAGATAAAATTTCACTGGATTGAAAAATGTGATGCCTTGCATGATTAGCTGGATCATCCGAAGCGAATCACGGAAATGCCGCACCTTGCTTATTCCCGTTCGCTCCGTGTAGTTCGTCGGCACGTAGCAAACAAAATACCCTTCACCCATTGCGAAAATTGTGATGCTCGTTGTGAAGGAAAAAGTATTGCAAAGGAAAGGGAAAAAGGTCATGGCCAGGTCTTTTTTGAAAATCCTGAACCCACTGTTCGGATCTTGAATTTTCGCTGATATGAAAATATTGATGAACGAAAGAAGGATTCTGCGGAAAAAACGCTTCAGGGGTTTATCCATCTTTAAAATATTTTCACGCGATACCACGGCCATGTCGAAGCCTTCTTTCATCTTATCAACGAGAAGCGGCAGTTGTTCGATATCGTATGTGCCGTCTGCATCCACAATTCCAATCCATGAATAGCGGGAAGCGAGAATGCCTGTTTTGATAGCGCTCCCGTAGCCGGTGTTAACGGGGTGGCTGAAGACGCTGGCGTTACTGGCGCTTTCAGCGGCTTGCCGGGTGCCGTCCTGGGAGCCATCGTTCACAACAATAATCTCAAATGATAGATCCAGACCGGATAAAGCGTCATGAAGCCGGTCAATAGTCGGGGCCAGCATATTCTCTTCGTTGTAGGCGGGGATGATGAAACTGATGCCCGTCTCAGTTGAATCCATCTGAATTTATCCTCCATTGTCCAGTTTTCTCGTAATGCTCATACATATTAAGCCAATGGCCTAGAGTTGCGAAGGCGAAGGATTTGTAGGAAATGTCCTCTAATTTTGGGTCAAGGGCAAAGCCGGTCTTGAAAAGGGCGCGATGCGCCGATGCCTGGGCAAGATTCTCGGCTCCAAAATGGCGTGTGGGGGCGTTAAATCCGCGTTTTGTCCGGCTTAGGATGCGGGAAGGCAGGGTTCCCTTCATTGCGTCCTTGAGAATCACTTTCTGTCGGGAGGCCTTGATTTTGGCCGGGCCATCAAGGCGGGCGCAGAATTCGAGCAGGCGGTGGTCTAGAAACGGGGAGCGAACCTCAAGGGAGCTGGCCATGCTCATCCGATCAGCTTTTACCAGTATGTCGTCTTGCAACCAGGTTTTCATATCCACATAAAGCGTTTGGCTGAGAAAATCCGCTTTCGCCACCTCCCTGAATCGTTGTTCGAAATTATCGAAGGGATCGTAGTCGCGGCATTCGGCCAGCAGGTCTTCCGACATAATTTGCCGCTTTTCCTCCTCAGAGAAAATAACGCGCCACCAATAGTGCGCCCTCTCGGGCGACAGGTTCCGGCTTTTGAGAAAGTGACGGATTTTATAATCCCAGCTTACTTTTTTAT
>JABJAL010000036.1 GCA_018669005.1 Nitrospinaceae bacterium | reverse complement strand
TACGTTCGAGCGCACAACCGCACAATTCACCAGGATATCAACCCCCCCGAACCGCGAGACGGCCTCATCAAAAATTCGGCTGTTCTCATCGGCTCGGCTTAGATCGGCCTCGACTCCGAAAAACGCATCGCCGAGATCATTTTCAATCGTATCGAGCCCCGTCTTGTTGATATCCACACCAGCCACCCGGCATCCCTCGGCGGCAAAACGACGGGCGAGGCCCTCGCCAATTCCCTGAGCTGCACCGGTGATCAAAGCAACTTTTCCTTCGAGTTCCATGACGACCCCCCCCTCAAAACATTAGAGCAATTTACAGATCAAAGATTCGAAATGATTCCATCGTTTTACCACCACATTCAAAAAGAGGGAATCTACATTCGCTGTCATATCGATTGGAAAATATTTACAAAGAAAACATTGAGTTAACCGCCACAACAAACAGGGATGTTTTCTGGCTACGAACGCCTTAGCCGGAAAATATTCATAGCACAAAACGGGTGCCGACCCTGCGAGATATCTCACAGGGTCGGCACCGTTAATAGATTCGCCTGCCAAACAATGCGCCTGCTAAATGATGTGTCTTGGCGCAAAGCTCATCGTCGTAAATGAATCTTTGTAGGGTGACTCGCCAATCTTGCGCAGCTTCCCCTTGCCCAACTTGTAGCGGTAGCGGTTCGTCATCGGGTCCGGAACCCTATGAACAACCGAGTTCGCAGGATTATTCGGAAAATTGAAGTAGGCGAACGTCACTCCCTTTCTCACAGCATCAGTCACCATCGCCACGGCGTTGAAGGCGCCCTTGCTCTTCTCGATATTCCCCGCCTTCAACAACTCGGTGAACGTCAAATCCTTGCCGTCCACACCAACGTAGCCACCGGTCTGAATAAGAAGATCGTCGTTCTCGATGGCGACGAGATCACCCGACTCTATGCCACGCTTTTTTGCATCCTCGGGATGCATCTCGATGAACTGATGGGGGAACTTTTGCATGATGTAGGGCCGCCGCATGTCGTCGAAAGCCGACTGCCAGATTTCGTTGATGCGACCGTTCGTCACCCAGAGCTCATCGCCCTCAGGCGTCACCCGCTCGTAGAAATCCTGAAAATCCTCCCACGGCGACTTGAGCAATACCGCCTTGCCGACCTGGGTATTGAACTTGGTCAGCCACTTGCGGTGCATTGTCGGCCCCTCGGGCGGCCCGAGTTCCAAGGTTTCATCGTGAAGGCGAGCAGTGCCAACCAGCTTACCGCCCACCATGCGAATCGGCGTCTGAATTCCCTGCGTGCCATAGCTCTTCAACAAATCGTGCGCGCGCACCCCGTCACGCTTCGCTTTGACGACAAGTGGGTGGTAGTTGCGAACGCTCTTTCTTCCGAAGCGGGCCGCTTCCTCGAATATTTCGTTCGAGTCCTTCCAGTTATAACCTTTGAATCCCATCTTCTTGGCAAAACCGGCGATAATCTTCCAGTCTGGCATCGCATCGCCCGGCGCATCGGCAATTTTGCTGTAGAGCCTCAGGCGCCGCTCCCCGTTGCAGCGCGTGAAATTTTCCTCACCCCAGGTCGCGGCCGGCAAAACGATGTCGGCGAATTCCGTACCGATAGGGGCGACAGGGTAAATATCCTGGTTCACAACCGCCATTCCACCCGAGTCCATCCGACGCTTCAGGGTTTCGATTGCTGCCTTGGGATCGAAGCTGTCGATCTGGTGTGGGCTCTTTTGCGTCATGTTTCGAACGGCATCCATGATGTTCTGCGAGCCGGCCATCGCCTGGAACCAGGTAGTGCCGATGACCCAGGCGAAGCGGAGGTTGCCGTCCACGGTCCAGCGGTCGAGGTCGATTTCTTTTTTTCGGCGACCCGGCATTTTCTCGGGCGAGAGCCCCCTCGGGTAGCCCGCAGCGCCCATCCAGCCGCGCTGGTGTCCGCCGCCGCGCGAAATCACCTGGCCAGGCCGTGTCCCGGCGCCGCAGATGAGGCCGAGTGCCGCGTAGGACGCCGTGTTCCCGAAGCTATTGCACCAATAATTACCCTTCTCAAGCATGAACGAGGATTTGGTCCGCGAGCCGTCCGCCTTGGGCTTGGCGATCATTTCCGCCGCCTTGCGGATCAGGCTCGCCGAGACGCCCGTGATCTTCTCCGCACGTTCAAGCTCGGAGTACTTGTAGCTCATCACCCATTTTTTATAACCGGCGATATCTGTTCCGTACTTGCCCCAGGTCGTAACCCACTGCCAGGGGGTGTTCCGGGTGCCGCGGCCCATGCCAGAGCCGATTTCCCACTTGTTAGAGATCATCCGGGAAATAAACTCCTTGTCCTCCCAGCCGTTTTCAAATATCTGGCGAATAATCGCCAGATGAAGCACGCTGTCCGTACCTGGTATCACGGGAAGAAAGAGCCCGCCTCGCGATTCGCCCCATGCCACGCCAGCCGTCTTCCGTGGCAGTGCGAAGATGAGTTTTTTATTCGGATTCTTGCCCGCCATAATCCACGAAGTGAACAACACTGATTTCGTCTCGTAGGGATCGGTTCCCGAAAAGAAGATGACATCCGCAGCACCCCAATCCTCATAGGAGGCGCTAAATGGGATGATCCCTGAAAAATCGATGCCGGGCGTGTCCTTGCCGGGGCCCGGTTTGTCATGAGGCGCGAAAGCGGGCGTCCCGATGGACTGGAAGGCCAGCTTTGAGATAGCGTAGGTATTCTCGAAATACTGATAGGAATACGACTTCATCCCCCAGGCATGCTCGCCGTATTTATCGAGCACATGCTTGGTGACGCCCGCCATGACCTCAAACGCCGTGTCCCACGATATGGCCTTAAGCGATCCGCGCACCCGCATCATCGGGCTCGTCAGCCGCTGGGCGGTCTGTTTATTGGGGTTGTAGAGCTTTTGCGCGATGGCGCCACCGCGGATGGAGTGCTCCCCATGGAGATTGACGACCTTCGAGTCGCCGTCCGGGATGACTACCACGTGATGCGGCTTGCCTTCGTAGTTCGTGATGTTGTGCATGTTCGGCGAAATCCACTTGCCGCTCATGATCCCGCTCGGGAAATCCGCTTTAAGCGCGTTTTGGTTTGCTTTCGCGCCCCCTTCCTTTCCCACCGGCCAGCGGTAGGCCTTGTATCCGCAGCCGACGATGCAATAGTCGCAGGCCGTCGTCATCACATCCGCGTCGGAAGGGGGAAGAGGAACGCTGTCCTCTGGTAGCTGATAGTTCGTCGCTTTTTTTGCCATTCTTTTTCCCCTTATCCTTTCGCCGCGAGGTTGTCGTGGTAGCCGTAAATCAGGCCCATGACCCCGGTCGCATAAATATCGTCGCCTTTCACCTCAAGCCGAATCTGGGGCAGACTCTCGGTCGCTTGACCGGAAACCACCATGCCGTGTTTCGTGAGATCAAAAGTGGTCAGATGGAAAGGGCATGGACCAAGAACATGGTGTTCTTTTTTGTAGGTGCCCTGAAGCGGCCCTCCCATGTGAGTACAAAGAGTGTTAAAGGCCACGATGTCTTGATCGCGTCCGACCCCGCCACCAGCGGGAATGCCTAGCTTGATAATATTGGCCATGGAATAGACATCCTTCCATGGATACTGAATCGTCCCCGGCACACCTACCTTAAGCTGGCTAACCTTGCCGACCTTTCGGAGCGGATAGCTCGCCGTTTGAAGCGCGGCCTCGGCCAATCCGGGTATTCCCGCAACCATCGCCACCCCTACGGCCGTCCCGCTGCTCAGCAGGAACGTGCGCCGGGAGAGGCAATGCCTTTCCTCATTTGTATCGTGTGTCATTTCGTATCTCCTCAGCGCATCACCGCGTAGGGCGGCAGAGCCGGTTTATTCATTAGCAAAGGCTTGTCACTCGAGAGCGACAGCAAGAACGCCTCAAGATCCTTCTTCTCGGACTCGAACAGTTTCAACTCTTTCATTAACGGGCTCTTGTTCGGAATGTTTCCCCCACCCTTGTTGTAGAAGTCGATGACTTCCGAGAGCTCGAAGAAAACACCGTTGTGCATGAAGGGCGCCGAGTACTTGAGCTCTCGTAGCGAGGGCGTGCGGAACTTGCCCTTGTCGATATTCTGCTTGGTCGTGTAGTAGAGACCGTAATCACGGTCCGCCTTTCGGTAGACACTCTCGGGAACCCCTCGAATCAGGTTCTGGTAGCGAAGGGTAATTTGGCGAAGCGGATCTTCCTCGAACGACTCGTTCTGGGGCATTCCAAGATTATGATAGGACTCATCTGAAAAAAGCGCTCCGTTGTGGCACTTGATGCACAACGCTTTGCCGTTGAACAGTTTGAGGCCACGCTTCGCGCTTGCCGAAAGAGCGCTCTTGTCTCCCTTCATATAGCGGTCGAAAGGAACATTCTTCGCCTTTGAAACGAGCGTGCGCTCGAAAGCGGAGATCGCCCGCCAGGCATCGCCTATCGTCGGCCAGTCAACGCCAAATACTTTCTTGAAGCGCTTTACGTATTCGGGTATCTGGCGAAGGCGCTCCTCCATCATCATCGTGTCGCCGTTTCCTGCCGTGTTACCGGTGGCAGCGGATTTTGCCTGCGCCTCCAGACTGGTCGATTCCCCTGCCCAGAAGAGTTTTTTATAATAGGCCGAGTTCAGTATCGTCTGAGAGTTTCTCCAGTGCTGGGTACCTGGATAGCCTCGGCTAATGTCGCCACCATCGCCCCAGCCCGCCTTCGGGCTGTGGCACGAGGCACACGAGGTGCTGGCGTCGCCAGAGAGCCTAGGGTCGAAAAACAGAAGTTTTCCGAGCGCCACTTTTTCCTTGGACATCGGATTGTCCGCCGGAACGGGAACAGGTGGGAGCGGCCCAATGGCCGGGAATTTCTCACCCTGTGCGACTACCGCGCCGCCCACCACCAAAACCCCCAACACCAGGGCGGCAGCGAGCCGAGCCAGTTTCATATTGCTAAATATTCGATTCATGGCTGCCTCCTTAATTTTGACCCAGCTTGCGGATCTTATAGTCGGGAAGTTTCGGGTCCTTCATTGTCACCCTCGCCCCGGATAGAGAATTAAGAAACGAAACCAGCGCACGCTGCTCGGCCTTACTGAGCCGGAGCCGCTTAATGCGCGGGCTTTTGTTTGCGTGTCTCCCGCCTCCTTTGTTGTAGAAAGAAACAACGGCCGCAAGCGTTTTAAGCGAGCCGCCGTGCATGTAGGGCGCCGTCCTTCCCACTTCGCGGAGCGATGGGGTACGAAACTTGCCCCGGTCTTTATGGTTTTTCGTTACGGCATACAGACCCACGTCCTCACGCATGTTCATGTAGCCACCGACACCGAGGGTTTTGAGAAACCGCCGATAGGTTATGTGGCGAAGCGGGTCACTGAACATTTTCGTATTGTCGGGGGCCCCAACAGCATGGAATTTGCCGTCGCTCAGAAGGGAGCCACTATGGCATTTCACACAACCAGCTTTACCTTTGAAAAGGGCAAGCCCTTTTTTCGCCTCATTAGAAAGCGCCGATTTTTCGCCCTTTAGATAACGATCAAGGGGAGAAGGCCTGGAGTTAAGCGTATTGACAAAGGCAGCAACGGCCTTGAGGGTTCCTCCAAAAGAGGGCTCGCCGCCATAGGCTTTTTTAAAGAGCTTCACATATTCGGGCACCTGCTTGAGGCGCTCGGGAAAAATGCGTCCATCGACCAACATAAAATGAGCCTCGGTCAGATGGTCACGCACGAGGGTGGGTAGATCGCCGCCGCTCATCCGCCCGTCCCGATAGAGGCGATTTTTGTAAACCGTATTTAAAATAGTGGGCGTGTTTCTGAAGTAAAGCGTTCCGGGGTAGCCCTCCGAGAGGGCCTTGCCGTCGGTCCATGTCTTCGAGGGGATATGGCAGCTTGCGCAACTAACACCGCCATCACCCGAAAGTTTTCCCTCGAAGAAAAGAAGGCGACCCAGTTTTACTCGTGCGGCATTCTGTTTTTTGGGTGGCGGCAGCGGAACAAGCCCCGCCCCCCGGGCCAGCGATGGCGCCGCGACCAGCATGGCCGCAATAACCACTGCGGCGAATCGAATTTGATGAACGTTGATCATACTCCCTCTCCCTGTACTGTTATTTTTTGGAAAATGAGAAAGAAGCCGAGGCTTTGCCCCCGGCGGCTACGGATATCTGTTTTTTCTGAACCCCGAGAACGGGGTGCCATGCATTAAGGGTGTAGTTGCCTGGAGGAATATCACCGATGCTGTAAGAGCCATCTGCACCCACGATTGCATAGTAGGGATTTTTGGCAACATACATAAAACCCAGCATCCAGTCGTGAGCATCACACTCAAAGCGAACGAGACCACCCCTTCGGGTACGGAGTTTTTTCTTCGTCTTGGGCTTGCTCTTGGGCTGGGCGATATTGAACATAGAGCGGCGGAGCTTGCCGATAAGCTCGTAGGCGTGGATGTTGTGAAGAACCGGATCACTGTTCTTGATGGTGAGTTTCGATTTGTTCCGGGCAACCACCAAGTAAGGCTTGAAAACGCATTTTTTCTGATCGACCACAGCGTGGGAGGCGGCCTTGGAGAATGCCTTGCCATTTTTGACCTTCTCCAAGAAGACGATAACACCCCGAAGGGCACCTCCTTTGGTGTCGATCTCGCGAATCTCAATTTTTCCCTTGCCACAAGTGCTTTGATCCTTGGTGATGAGGTGCATGGCTGGAGCCGGGGGGCTTCCCGAGAAGGCAATTTTCCCGGTAATAGCCCCCCCATTTTTCACGTCAATCACTTCATAGGCTTCCGAGGTTAGGGGTAAAATTCCCATGGAAACCAAATAAATACTCAGAGCTAGAACAAACTTCATCTTCATTTATCTCCTTGATTGTGGCTCATCATCAACGTAGTGTTACTATGCAAATGACTGTATTTTCACTCCTTATATCAATTACACTTCCGAGGAAGAGGCTTGTTTCAGGTGATTTCATCCCTGACCCGTCATAATATGAGCTAAGTTGAAGAATATATCAATATAAAAAGATATGTATTTCTTGTATACAGACAAAAAGAGGTATCACTTCCGGGAATGGGACACCTGAATATTCCATCAAGCCGCCCACTGAAATCTAGAATTCAATGGAATAAGCCCACAAGTATGATGCAAAGGCCACATTCTTTAATTCAAAAAGCAATGAAGTTCGTTTTTTACTCCATGTAGGCGCTTCCAGCACCCCACCCACCAAAAAGCATGCGGTAGGACTCCTCTACTTTCGAGGCATCGCGACGCAGTAATTCGGCCTCGCCAAGGCTAGGATCGCTCTCCTCTCGGGGACTGGGAGACTGACCCGCCCTCCACTTAAAAAAGGGCAGAGCCTGGCCCGGAAACATGGCATAGCTAATGGCGTCTCTTTCACTTTGGAGCAAACCCTGCTCCTCAAGCTCAGTTCGGCACTGCTCCAGAGAATCAGGAGGGATTTCCATGGGTGCGTCATAGTCGATGGGATCGGTGTGCCCCACAATCTTGCGCTGGAGGTCAGGGTCAATCTTCCCCAAGGGCTTGCCGTAGATACCATCGATGTAATCCATGAGTTGCTTCGAGCGCTGATAGTCGTCTCCGCGAAGGATAGTAAGAGCTGTCTCAGCCCCAACGATTTGGCTCGTGGGTGTAACAAGTGGGGGGTAGCCTAGCTTCTTCCAAATAACTGGGAAGAGCTTTAGAACCTCGGCCGTCCTTCCAGCTAAACCCATGTCCGAGAGTTGGACGACATAGTTACTCCACATACCTCCGGGTATTTTATGCTCCAGGGCAGCCACATCCACCGGTACGTAGGAATGGGCAAGATGACGCTGCTCGGCGGAGGGGAGAAAGTAGTCTCGAATCACGGGAAGAAGTTCCTTCCTCAAATTAACTTCTTGAGAAGTTTCTCCGAACATTTCGGCAAGTGTTTCTACGGCGGTTAAGGAGGTGGATTGGCTCATGGAAGAGATGGCACCGTCAATAACATTTGCCCCGGCCTCAACGGCCGCAAAACATGTGGCGGGGGCCAGACCACTGGAATAGTGGCAGTGGATTTGAATCAGGAGGCGGGGATACTTGGCTCGCACTGCGCGAACTACCCGAGCAACGGTGCCGGGCTTAGCGACCCCGGCCATGTCTTTGATACAAAAACTCTCATTAGGACTAGCTGGGTCAAGCAATCCGCGCTCGACCAGAGTTTCGACAAAACCAATGAAATATTCCGGGGTGTGAACTGGGCTTTCGGTGTAGCTAGCGCAGACCTGGTTGTGTCCCCCAGCCTCGCGCACGAAGCGCACGGCGTTCTCCAGATTCCGAGGGTCGTTCATGGCATCGAAGGTGCGGAAGATATCGATACCAGCGTGATGAGCCTCTCGGATAAAGGCTCGCAGGACATCGTTAGGAATCTTGCCGTAGCCTACGCCATTCTGGCCCCGCAAAAGCATTTGAAGAGGCGTCTTACGGGCACGCTCCTTTAGACGATCTAAATTCTCCCAGGGATCCTCTGCGAGAAAACGCAGAGCAGTATCGAAGGTGGCGCCGCCCCATACCTCAAGAGAGAAAAAGCCAGCGTCATCGATTTCAGGAAAAGCACCCAACGCCATCTTGTTGGGCATACGGGTCGCCCAGAGGGACTGATGGGCGTCCCTGAGAGTTGTATCCGCAATCCCAACTTCAGGATTGTCTAAAAGATACTGCACTCTATCGGTAAGGCTCATGTACAAATACTCCTGCTACCCAAAAAAATTCTATCGCTTAAGACAACACAAAAGCTGGATATCCTTATCACCCAAGAATATACGTCTGCAACCTCCACTTTTTTAATCTTCAGCATTTCGCCCCCTCCCCTGGGCAAATTTCTCACTATAAAAGTATTAGAATCAGCCACATACGCACTCTTCAACCACACTTACAGGGGTAAAATCAGCGAATAAAGAATCAAAGGACTTGAAACGAGACCTTTAACGCTAACATGCTTTTATTTTTAGGGTCCAAGAGTAATAATGCGAACTTCCTAACAAAGCACTCATTAAATCCGGCACAAGGAGAAGACAATGGACAGTGGCATCTGGGGTGTTTGGTACGACTTGCCAAAAGAGGGAGAGGACGAATACCTATCCTGGTTACATGAGGAGCATATTCCCCAAGCGCTCAAGCGTCCTGACTATCTGTGGGCGGCACACTACCGCTCCATCAGAAACGAATCCCATAACTCGAGCCCTGTGCAGAAAGCCAAAAGGTTCATGGATGAGCCCGAGCTTGGGCGGGGCGGAGACTACCTCCTTCTTTTCGGAGCAAATAGCGCCCATGCCTTCCTCGACCCTGCTCCGGACGACCTCCTTAAAAGTTACGATGCCCGCTCACGCGAGATGATTTCTCGCAGACAAGGAGACCGCACCGCTTACTTCACCGAGGTTGGGCGTGTGGACGGCCCCGAGATTGCCCAGCGCGGCCCGGACCTCACCCCGGCACCCATGATCCAAATGGGCGCATACCGAGCCGATGATGAAAATTACAATATCGATGTGGCGCTCTGGTATGTCCATCATCGCCTCGCTGCCTTGCCTGAGATGGAGGGTTGTGTCGGAGCACGCAAGCTTCTATCCCTCGGAGGCTGGGCTCGCCATGCCATTCTTTACGAATTCATCTCTCCCGAAGCGCGGGAGCACTACTATCAGATTCAGGAAGCGCCCGGCGGCGACGCGAACCATCCCACCGGTGGCATTGTCCGGACACTTATCCATTCTCCGGATTCTCCGACCCTGGGCGTACGCATCTGGCCGGAAGTGAAGTAGAGGGCCGCAGAATCATATTCACGGAAGTGGAATTTATTATCAGTACTTGAATGGTTTATTTCATTTTTTAGGGACCAAAATACTTTAACTCGGAGGGCTCTTTGATAAAAGATCGGGCGAATTCACTTCAAAAGCATGTGCCGCCCTCAGGACTTCAGCCTCCGCCCAATGCCGTCCGATAATCTGAACGGAAACAGGCAATCCATCTTTAGAAAAACCCATCGGAACAGCGATAGACGGGCAGCCAGTCATATTATGGGGAGTCAAGAATGGGCGCGTAATCGCACCTGTATAATCGACTTCTTTCCCGTTAATTACAGCTTTCCAGGTGTCTATTGGCGGCGCAACACATGGAAGTGTTGGGGTCACAATCACATCCACTTCATCAAATAGCTTCAACACCTCCCGGCGCAACAATTCCCGTTTTCTTTGCGCGCGAACAAGGTCATCACAGCTTTCGGTACCCATTCTCGATTCTACCGCTTTTCGAGCTATCTCCCCGTATCCATCCGAATTTTTCTCGTAGATAGGTCGATGAAATTCGAGAAATTCTGCCGACATAAAAACCTGGAAAACCTCTTCAAATTGATCAGAGTACGCAAACGATAAGTTCTTTACCTCCGCCCCCAGTTCACGAAACACATCGATCGAATTGTCAAAAACTTCCGATATCTCATTATCTACCTCGGCATTGCTGTAAAGATCTGGGCATAGGCCTAATTTCATCCCTTTTAAGTCTTTTCCAAGCCTCGCAGCAAAATCCGGCACGGGAACATCACGGGAAAAAGGATCTCTTTCATCGTAGCCTGCAATTACCTGAAGAATCAGGGCCGCATCTTGAACCGAACGCGTCAGGGGGCCTACGTGATCAAAACTCAACGTATTTGGACATACTCCTGACAGACTCACTCTTCCATGGGTGGGCTTTAACCCAACAAGCCCGCATAAGGCCGATGGCCCTCGAATTGAACTTCCCGTGTCTGTACCCAATGCCACCGGAGCCATACGAGCCGCTACCGAGGCCGCTGAGCCCGAACTCGATCCGCCAGTGGTCCGATTGCGGTCCCATGGGTTACGAACCGTCCCGAAGAAAGGATTGAGACTCAAAGGCCCAGAGGCAAATTCTTGTGTATGTGTTTTGCCAAGGAGAATCGCTCCCGACTTCTTCAACTGCGCGACACAATGTGCATCTTCGGTTGGCACGTTATTTTGAAAAATCGACGAACCTCTTGTCGTGCACACACCTGCCGTGTCGATAATATCTTTCACGCCGTAAGGGATTCCGTGCAAAGGACCTCGATAGTCGTCCTTCACGATTTCGTCTTCCGCCTTTTTCGCCTGCTTGAGGGCCATCTCTGCCGTAATATTTAAAAAACCTAGAACATCCCCATTTACAGCCTCGATTCGACGAATGTGCGCCTCAACCACCTCAACAGGAGAAACCTCAAGGCGCCGAATTTTTTCTCCAAGTTCATGAACCGTCATAAAGCAGAGGGCATCGTCTTTCATCTAAAAGCCTTTCCCTATCCCCACCTAAAAGCCTGCACAAACTAACGTATCTGGCCATATACCTTTTGAGGGCGAACCAGAACGGCTACGGCCTCCTGATCACGCATCGCTTGGTCATATTCTTCCCAATCGGAGTGCTCCTTGTCTCCACAAGCGCGAAAAACTTCGCGAAGAAGCATTCTGATTTCCTCGGGCTCCGAATTTGAATATTCAAGCAAACTCGCTTCACCCTCTATAGTCACAAAACTGCGCCAATCATTTGTCACAGCCAAAAGAGTACAGCGAGGATCGCTCCTCAAATTACGTATCTTGACCGAATTTGGATGCACAGATGCGAACACCGCCTGCTCTTGATATGCCCCGCACACGACAATGCTAGAATGTGCTGCCCCGCCTGTTCTATGTGTGGTGACAACGCAACGATGGTTTTTCTCTAAAAAAGGACGAACATCCTCGAATTCCATTTTTCCCTCCTTGCGCTCTAACAACTAAAAGGCAGCCCCTTATCGAGACCGCCCTTTAGAAATGTCTTTCAAATTAAGGCTTAGACCGTAGCGGTTTCCTGCTCGTTTATCAGCTCGTCAAGAATCTCCGAAATACGAGAAGCCTCCATCCAGTCCGCCTTGTAGGCAATCGTCCCCTCTTTATCGACGACAAAGGTCATGTTGGGCATCCGCCCAAAAGCCTGCACAACAGCTTCGTCCATATCATCGATAAGAACCGGCACTTTCATATTAAACTCTTTCACCAATTCACACGCATATTCTTTTTTGTGATCATAGGAGGTGTGCTGCTTGTACTTCTTAAAATACCTCCGCTCCTCGGCATGCGGCTCTTTTGAGTACACAACGAAGAACTCAACGTCCTTGTCTTTGTATTTAGTCTGTAAATCCTCTACGCCAGCCACCTGCCGGCGATAGGGGGGTCACGTAATTGCCCCGAACTCGATGACAATATTTTTCTTTCCTTGATAATCCGAAAGATTGAACTCCGTGTCATCGGTGGTCCGCAATTTAACAGAAGGCATTGGGGAGCCAGGTGTTAGCGTATTCTTAAAAGCCTCCTTTCGCACATGGCGAAAACCCTGAAGCTGGCGCTTAAGAAATTTCCAAGCATCGATATAATAAACACTCCACAATCCACCCAGCGGGCCTGGAGGCCGGTCAAAAATTTCCTCTTTTTTCATGTTTTCACATTCTCCTAATATGGTCTTCTAACTTCCGCAAAATTACAGGACCTGAAATCTACTTTCCTCTGGGAACACTGACCACTCTATCAGATATATAGTTCGAAAAATATATCTACAAAGATAGGAATTCAACACGTACCATAGAGATCAACTTGTCCATATACCCAGGACATCCCACTTTACGACAACAATACTTGCGTATTGCTTTGGTACGTCCACTACAGCAACACCACATACGCTCGTAGATAAAGGCAACGTAGTGTTTGAGGGCCACCAAACTACTTAGGGTAAAAAGAGCTCTGCAAATAAAAAAAGTAAGGTCTAAACCTGAGTTATGGGCATCCCGGGCTTAGGCGGCAAGTTATTACCGGCAACAAATTTCACATCCTTGCGAGGACTATCCCCTTTAAGGAAATATTTTGTTCTGCCCAATTTTTCTATCTCTATTTCGAGAACCTCGCCTGAATTAATTGGAGCAATGCCATCGTGATGGGTACCCGTGGCGACCACATCTCCTGGCTGAAGCTGAAGATACTTACTCAGCCAAGCAATCTGATAGTCGATTTTATAGGCCATATCCCTCGTATTGTAGTTCTGCCGATCTTCTCCATTAAGCCAGGATCTCACCTGGAGAGAATAGGGATCGGGAATCTCATCTTTTGTGGTAATCCACGGACCACAAGGTGAAAATGTATCTTGCCCTTTAGGCAAGACTTGACTTCGTCGGGTCATACCCCGCGCAGAGACATCAAAAAACGGAACGTAACCGAAGACATAATCCATGGCATTTTCCTGGGTAACGTTCTTTGCGTGTTTGCCAACAATAAAAGCAAATTCAGCTTCGGCCTGAAATACGGCCACCGGAGGAATATCCCTCAGTTCAATTTCACCTTCCGGGCCAACCAATTCGGGAGATTTGTGGAAAAATTCAATAACCAAAGATTCGACCGTTCGCCCAGGCTTATCCAGGTAATTGACGAATGCCGCCAAACATTTACTGGGCCTTGAAATCGGCGAAAGAAGTTTTACGCTGCTCAGAGGCACGCCACTTTCTCGCTCCACTATTTTTTCAATTTCGCCTCGATAATCATCAAAATCGCCGATCAAAACCTCCATCACTCTCTGGGGACCCCGTTCGGCTCGGTGACGAATAACACTGCTTACATCAACAACATGATCACCGTTTTTAAGAATGCCTATTTGGTCATCATCAAAGCGAAGAATTTTCATCAATGCGCCCTTAAATGTTAGTGGCTATCATAAGATCCCCCCACCCCCAATGGCAAGATTCAGCCAGTGATCTCAAGCTCTTTACCGTTAACATCGATGGGATCGGCTGCAAGAAGGATGAACGCGATAACACAGGGCTCGGTCCCGTTATTAATCCAGTTATGGATAGTGCCATGCTGCACACATACATCACCCTCGTTTAGATGAACGATGGCGCCATCATCAAGTTCCATATCCATCTCACCCTTCAAAACCACCACGTAGTCGAGCGAATGTGTCCGGTGCATCCGGGTCTTAACACCGGGATAGTATTTTGAGATCCTAATCTTCGAGGGCGCCGAGCCCGGTGGGCCAGGTTCAATCTCCTTGCCGTCGACATCTGTGTTCAGATTTGCCGGATAGACATCGGTGCCCCACACGCCATGGCCTTCATGCCCTGGCCTGCCTGAGCGAGGCTCATCCATGACCTCGTCAATCTTGACTACCGCCTTACCGTTCTCATCGTGCCCGGTTACAACCCGCCTTACCGAAAAAGCCATTTAGTATCTCCCTATGCTATGCAAGAAAATGGACACCTTAAAATCCAATGATTTCGATTCCAGATCAAAACTCCATTCAATAAAAATTTAATACACGACCGCATATTTGGGCAAAATGGGATTTTATCAGATTTTAGAAAAAAAACATTGGACTTCAAGGGAATCAATAATCGTGGCGCACACACTTCAAACTGACGCTATCACTCTACAGACTTTTTGCCTTGGCCGAATCGAAGAGCAAACCACGCCAGGATGGATGAGAAAATTACGAATACAACACAACCCATCGCAATCGTCTCCATCGATACGCCCATATCGATCCACCAACCCATCGTGACGGGAGCGAGCGCCGTTGATAACACCATGAACGAGGTCGCCAGGGCACGGATACCTCCTAAATGGGCGACACCATAGATCTCAGCCCAGATAGCTCCGCCGATGGTGACGCGTAGACCCACCGTCATACCGCTAGCTATCATATAAACAACGGCAGCACCCGGATGATTGGACCAAGCTATGGCCAACACCGAAACCCCTTGCGGGATCAAGTAATAGGGCAGGAGCCGCACCGACCCGACCCGATCGACAAGCGCCCCCGTCATCAGCGACACAGCACCAAGGACCGCCGTATACAGGAAATAGGCTTGCGTAAAATCAGTAAGACTCCATCCCTTCGATTCAACAAGGTGGGCCATGTGGAAGAAAAATCCCGTCGAGATATAGGAAGGGGCAAGCATCACTGGAAGAATCAGGTAGAAGCGAACATCTTTTAAAACTTCCATGCGCGACCAACTGCGTACCGGCACCCGCTCCGGAGAAGTCTGTGCGGTGGTCCGCTCGACAAAGCTTTGGTGCCGCTCTTTATGCCCCCGGAGCAACCAGAGAGCGAGTGGAACGACTACCGCCGCAAGCAGCGCCGCAAACGTGACCCAGGTCCATCGCCAGCCTACCGATTTTGACATTGCCAAAGCAGAAATCGCCACAAGCCCTTGGCCCACCGGACCACCGAAAGAGACTAGGCTCACCGCTTTGCCCCGGGCCTCCTCGAAATAGCGTGCCATGGTGGTGGCCGACGTGTGGGTCATGAGGCCTTGCCCCGTGAGACGAAGCGCAAACAGGGCAAAAAAGAGAAAGAATGTTGTTGGCACTACCGCCATGAATAAGCATGCACCAATGAGCCCCGCCAATACCGCCAAGGTATATTTGCGAAGATCGACCCGGTCGATCATGCGCCCGGCCCATATCAGACAGAGAGCACTACCCACGGTACCGGCGGCAAAGACCATGCCGAATTCACCGTGGGAGAGAGCAAAGTGAGCCCTAATATCCGGATTGAAAACCGAGATAACGTAGGTCTGACCAAAACTGGAAAAAAATGTGAGGAGAAATCCAAAGGCAAGGAACCGAAAATTACCGATAATGAATGTAAGATAGTTCAAGTTGTTCTTTGTGCTCCGCAAATTATAATCCTGCCGCCTGGGCGACAACGCCTTAACTTTTATGCTTCTATCTATTCCATAATTCCAAAAATCTTATTTGAATCTATTCCACCTCGCGCCAATAGTACATGGCCATTCGCCTGGGAAAATGTAAAATTGAATTTGTCGAGGAGTTCAGACGAATTCCAGGCCAAAAAATCGGCCCTGAAGAATAAGAGAACGATCCATTTGATGTATGAAAACCTATAAGGAAAGACGCAAATGGGGATGGGGCCGGGAAATGGAAATTTGTGGAGACTCTTTGGCGGAGAGGGTGGAGGAATACAAACCCTTGACTTCATGACTGCCAGTCATTTTGAGGTCTCATGACTATATCCAATTTTCAGGTGGTCAATTTATCGAAGGAAGTTAGGTGAACAGCTAATCAAGGACATGCGGCAAAAAAACTAATTTCAGGATAGAATGACTAATTCGCCATACACAATAGAGGAGGGATTTTCGATGAACCAGAAGAAGGGGCGACCCGAGGAAGCGAACAACGTGAAACTCATCGGCCACAGCGACTTGAACGGCTGGGGGGACACGATGCAAATGGAGGTGCGAGGCAAGTGGTGTTACATCGGCGCCTCGGGCTTGGGCCCGAACGGCCACGAGGGCACCACCATCGTGGACGTCGAGGATCCCGCAAATCCGAAAGTAGTGGCCCAGCTTCCCGCCCCTCCGGCGACCAGATGCGACAAGGTCCAACTCATCGACGACGTTTTGATCGTAAATGCCGAGCGAATCAAGGGCCGGGAAAATGAGGATTTTGTGGCAGGGCTTCTTTTCTACGATATCTCGAATCCGGCAAAACCAAAATATATGAAGACATTCGAGATGTACGGAAATGGCGTCCACAGGGCCCTCCTTGATCTGGATCCCAAAAATCGCCTCTGCTATCTCGGCGCCGCTGCGGAGGGTTTTCTGGGAGACATTCTCTGGGTTCTGGACATGAAGGACCCGGTAAATCCCGAGGTGATAAGCCAGGGCTGGCTTGAAGGCCAGCATCTAGCGGGAGGAGAGAAGCCTTCCTGGGATGATGGAGAACTCACCCACTGTTACGGAGCCTACCGCCGGGGGGACCACCTCTATTGCGGGTACTGGAATGGGGGTCTCGTCGTCTTCGACTTGAAAGACATCTCCAAACCCGAGATGGTTGGACACTTCAACCCGACTCCTCCCTACCCAGGAAAATGCCACAATGCGGTTCCCCTTCCTGACTCCGACATCGTGGTGGTGACCCACGAGTCCACCTCCGACGATGTGTCGGAACCACCCGGCTTCCTCTGGATCTACGACGCGCAGGTGCCCAGCAACCCAGTCCCCATCTCCACCTGGATGCCCTTTCCTGTGGACCCGAAGACCTTGTATCCCCGCGAGGGAGACTGGGCCACCCGGGGGGGGCGCTACGGTGCCCACAATGTCTGGCAGGGGATGACCTCCAAGGACTTCGTCTACGTCACCTGGTTCAACGCGGGCCTCCGAATCGTGGACATCTCGGATCCCTTCCGGCCGCAAGAGGTGGGCTACTACATGCCCGAGGGCACACCCCAGACCAACGACGTGATTGTGGACGAGCGGGGTCTCATCTACATCACTGACCGCATCGGCGGCGGCCTGGACATCCTGGAATACACCGGGTCCCGATGAAGGGCTGATCGCCTGTAAGCTGAGGAGGTAGCTGGGGTTCTTCTCTCTCAGGACCAGGGTACGCCCGAGACCTCGAAAAAAAGATCGGGCCTCTTGGCAGACCTCCTGCCAATGGCGAAAGGGTGTGCGCGGCGAATGAATAATTTGCCATGCGCAGGCGGAGCGAAACCCGGAGGCAAAGGTTCCAGAAGTCTCGTAACTAGTGGTGCTAAAATTGAGGGGTGATCAGTCACCCACACGAAGTAGCAATTCGTCATGCACAGGAGAGTCAAGATGGCAGAGCGGATTTGGGACAAATACATCTCGGCACGGGATCGCGAAATTTCTGAGGCTGCGGGATATAGAAAACGCGGAGGACTCGGCAAGCGGCCCGCCATCTTGGTGGTGGACATGTTCTACAACTTCACCGGGGATGTTCCAAAACCAATTCTGGAAAGCGTCGGAGAGTGGCGAAGCTCCTGCGGAGAAGAAGGTTGGGCCGCCGTCTATAAAACAGCAGAACTTCTCAAGGCCGCCCGCGCAAAGAATCTTCCCATCATTTACTCCAACGCCCAGCGCCGGGCCGACGGCCAGGACAGCGGCCGCTGGATAGCGAAAAATCATCGAGCAATGGAAAAAGCCAAATCGAGCGTTCTGGGGACCGAAATCTGCAAGGAAGTCGCTCCCGAACCGAAAGATTTCCAGGTCCACAAATTGAAGCCCAGTATGTTTTTTGGCACCCCGCTCGTAAGCATTCTCAACGATCTCGATGTGGATACCGTCCTCGTGGCCGGCTTGGTGACGAGCGGCTGCGTCCGCGCCACAGTCACGGACGCGTTTTCCTACAATTTCTCTGTCGGTGTGATCGAGGATTGTTGCGGCGACCGGTGGGAAGTTTCCCATGCGGTAACTCTCTTCGAAATGGACGCCAAGTACGCCGATGTCATCTCTCTTCAAGAAACAAAAGAGTACCTCGGTGCCATCGAGGGATTCTCACTGCCCGATAATATTATGGAGAAGACACACTAAACCGAATTTACCGCAGGGATGTTCAAGTCCGAAGAAGGATTGAATGACAAAAATCTTTGAGATTATCACCTGCCCTTGATCTTTTAAGCCGACTTTACTGCCACCCGGCCATAACTTCAGGATTACCGATGGATTGGATTCGCTATATGGGACCCGGGGAGTTGATGGCTATCAGCTCTGCGGCCCTTGCCGCCATGGGACATAGCTTTACCCGCCAGGGGATGCGTACGTCCTCTCCATTTATGGCCGCGCTCATTGCCAATGGAATGGTTTGCCTCGGAGGGCTTTCATTTTCACTATACAGAGGAACGCTTCAGACTCTGACGCTCACACCCTTCCTTTGGTTCATGGCCATGGGAATCGCCGGTCCGGGTATTGGCCGAATCTCCCGCTTCATCGGTATCACGAAGATAGGCCTGAACCGTTCCATCACAATCTCCTCGGTCACCCCCCTCTGGGCAACCATGGTCGCCATCGTGGTTCTCGGTGAATCGCCCACACCCCTAGTGGTTTGGGGGACGCTATCCATTGTAGGTGGAGTGGGACTTCTCAGTATGCGAGAGGACAAATCCCAGAGCTTCGGAGCCTGGTTCCAGGGGGCTCTGATCTTTCCTCTCGTCTCGTCGGTGGGCTACGCCTTGGCGCCAATCTTCGCCAAGCTTGCCTTTGCTCACCAGCAAACACCGATGGCCGGCCTAGCCGTGGGTTTCGCCGTAGGAAACCTCCTTCTCCTTTGCGGGAAGCCGCTATTGCCTCGTCCGGTAAAGACGACACTATTACATCGGGATATTTACTGGCTGATTAGTGGCGGGGCGCTCTATTTCCTCGCCGCCGCCCTCCTAACCGCCTCCTGGGTTCTCGCTCCAGTCTCCACCACAATGCCCCTTAGCCGCACCGCTCCAATCTGGGTCCTCCTCTTTAGCCGTTTATTCCTGGGAAAACTTGAGAAAATTACAGGGCGCACTGTTATAGCTACTTTCATGGTTGTCCTGGGCGGGATACTGATCACCTCTTTTCGGCCCTGAGGGAGTGCATGATAAATTGGTAATTGGGTGGGAGCACCGAGAAAGATTTCAGGATATTATCGAGTTATTCTCCAGGGCACCCAGCCGCCTCACCTCAAACTGGCCGATCTTCTCGATAGGCATCTGCCCCTTTCCTGAGAAAAACAGCGGGAGATGGTGGATGTGCACAAAAGACAATAGCCTCGCACCACCCACCAAAGGGGACCAAGTTTTCTCGCCCGGAGAAATTGGGCGGCTTGGGAGCATTTCAGGCCCCCAAAGCGGCCCGGTAGAGTATGAAAGCAGCTGGTTGAATCAGGGAAATTGACTCTCGATTAGCTTCTTAACTCAGAAACCTATTATCGCCTAATTAGGAATTCGCCATATACAGGTCCTAGGCTATACAGAAATTATGTGGCGAAGCTTTTCATTTCCTTTAGGATGATAAAACCAAAAAATATCAAATTCTCCCCTCTCACGCCTGGCTGATGGCGGTTAGCATCCAGGGGTTCGCGCCAGAGGGACGAGCCCAGGTCCAGTGCTCGGTGAAGCGAACGGGCTCGGTGCGGCTACCCTCAAGAACATCGCCGGTGGTGTCGGAGACTACGTAGTCGAGCATGCTAACTTCGTAGGTGACGGTGATGAAGTCGTAGTCTTCTTCCTGCCAGGATTCGGCGAGGTCAAGACGACGGATTTCGATGTTTTCAATCTTGTTCGCGCTGCCCTTACTCCGAAGGGCGTCAAGGTCGCCCTGGCACTGTTTGTAGATGTCGCTGTCGAGGATATCGCGGACCGGGGATAGGTCACGGTTGGCCCAGCAGGTCTGGAAGTGCATGAATTTTTCGCGGACGTCGATTAGGAAATTCTCGCGAGAGAACGAAGGGTCGTCAGCCTGGATGTCGGGGAGGCCCTCTTCCGCAGGGGAGTGGGCGGCGTAGCTCGCGGCAACTGGGCCTGAGCCCCGGCCGTGGCCGCCGCGTCCGATATCAGGCCCACGGTAGACCCCGCCCGAGGGGCGGTCGTCGGCAACATCGTAGGAATCATCGTCGTAACCAGCCCCATAGCCCTGGTGGCCGCTGTAGGCAGGCTCCTGGCGATTTCGAAGCCAGCGAAAGAGGAGGAAGATCCCCCCGCCGATGAGGAGAATTTCGAGTAGGCCGATACCGCCGCCGGAGCCCATCCCGCCAGAACCCATCCCGCCAAATCCACCAAACATCATCCGGCCGATCATTCCGCCTACGAGCATTCCTCCGAGGCCGCCCATGAAACCGCCCCCGAAACCCCCAAGGCCGCCCCCGAAGAACGACCTCCGGGCGATGGGCCGGTTGAGACGCCGCGAGCGTGGAGCGCCGAAGTTCCTGCGTGGACGGAACGAGCGGGAGCGGGAACGGAACATCCCCCGCGAGCCCCGGAAGCCAAACGATCCCCCCCGGCCGAAGCGAGCCTCGGCGAGATCGCGCGCGATGTGGGCGCCCTCCGGGCCGAACGCCGGTAGAGGAACATGCGCAGGGGCGACGAGCAGGACGAGGAAAAACACTACGGTGAATATTCGGGACATGGGAAACGCTCCATCATGCGGCGGTCGGCGGCGCGGGTGCCAGTTTACGAATCCGGATTATTCCAGTCCGGGGGAGGTAAGTCCATAGGAGATTCCTGAAATGGCTTTTGCCGGGGAGTACGCCGGGGAGCCGTTCGTGTTCCTTGAGCGGCGGGAGGCTACCTGTTATGGTTTTCTCCATGAGACGCTTATGAAATTTTCAAAAAAATTGAGCGCAGCGACATTCTCCCTGCGAAGGCCCGCTTTCGCCTCCTTGTTTTTCGCAGCGGCAATCGCCGTGGCGGGGGGAGTGATACCGCTCATCGAGCCCGTGATAGCCCCCGCCATCGCCGAGGCGCGCTTCGGCCGGGGGGGATCGTTTGGCTTCCGAGGCTCTCGCTCTTTTTCCGGATCTTCATTTGGCCGCAGTCGCTCTTTCGGCCGCTCCACCTACAGCAGGGGCTACCGTGGCAGGGGCTTCGGACTACCGTTCCTCATGGGGTTCGGCTTCGGCGGCTTCGGCGGCTCGTTCCTCATTCCGATGATCCTGTTCTTCGTTCTGCGTATGATGATCCGGCGCAGATGACCCTTAAATACACTCTGGAGGTTTTCTCGCGATGAAATATATTTATCTCACAACCACAGCGGCGCTACTGGCGGGCACCCTCGCTCCGATCCTCGCCCATGCCGCCGGCGACTCCGCTCCCCAGATCGGTATAAGTACCGGCCTCCTCCTCTCCGTCGTCTACGGGCTGGTGGGTATCCTGCTCCTCATGATCGGCTACAAGATTTTCGAGTGGATCACTCCCTTTTCGGTGAACGACGCCCTCTCGAAGGATCAGAACCGCGCGGTGGGCATCGTCGTCGGTGCGATCTTCATCGGCATCGCGATCATCGTCGCCGCCGCCCTCGGGTAACGGATTTGGCGCGAGACGGGATCACACAGGGAGACGTGTGCATAGCAGATTACTAATTCACCATGCACACGATACTCCAGGGCACCCAGCCTCTCCACCTGAAACTGGCCGATCTTCTCGACAGGCACCTGCCTCTTTCCTGGGAAAAACAGCGGGAAATGGTAGGTGTGCACAAAAGACAATAGCCTCGCACCACCCACCAAAGGGGACCAAATTTTCCCGCCCGGAGATATTGGGCGGATCGGGAGCATTTCAGGCCCCAAAAGCGGCCCCAGAGAATATGAAAGTGACCTGTTGAATCAGGGAAAACCCTAAGAAATAGGGGTAATTGGGCATCAGGCTGGGGTAGAGAAAAAACTGGGGGACTGTTTGGCGGAGAGGGGGGGATTCGAACCCCCGAGACACCTTTTGAGCATCTACACGATTTCCAGTCGTGCTCCTTCAGCCAACTCGGACACCTCTCCCCAATAGTGCAATTTTAAAACATGTCATAAACCGCGGGGATATTCGCACATTGCCCCCACCGCCGCAAATTCCGGGCGGAGCCGGCAGAATCTATCCAAATACGCCTTTTTAATGAACCACAAATGCGCCGGGCAAAAATTGCAGAAAATTTAAACAACAACTCTCGGCGACCTCCTTATCGCCGGGCCTCTACCTAACCGTTCTAAACGCTGCCAAAAGAAACTGGCAAGCATCATTTTGGTATAATAATCTGGAATTGTTTTCCAATAAATTTCCAGAAATAACAAAGAGCCATCGTTAGGTAGAGATATAGTCCAGGCTTTCGAGAAGTTCACGACGGAGCGCGTTAAACTCAGGACTAACGCGAAAACGCGGACGAGGCAAATCAATCTCTAGTTCTCTGACTACCCGACCAGGATGCGCACTCAGGACAAAAACCCGGTCGGCCAGATAGACCGCCTCTTCAACACTGTGGGTCACGAAGAATATCGTCTTGCGCTTTCCCCACCAGATGGACAAAAGCTCAGACTGAAGCGTCTGGCGCGTTTGGGCATCCACCGAGGCAAAGGGTTCATCCATTAAGAGAACAGCAGGATCGTTTGCCAAGGCGCGGGCGATACCAACACGCTGCTTCATGCCACCGGAGAGTTCTTTAGGATAAGCGTCGGCGAATTTTTCGATCCCCACTAATTTCAGATGGAACATGGCCCTCTCGCGTCGCTCATCTGAGGAGAAGCCGCTAATTTCGAGCCCATATGCGACATTGTCGATAGCCGTCCGCCATGGGAAAAGCATGTGTTCCTGGAAAACCATACCCCGATCCTGGCCGGGGCCTGAAATCTCATTCCCCCCGAGGAGAATTCTTCCCGAGGATGGCCGATCAAGGCCCGCCACCATCCTCAGCAACGTACTCTTCCCGCAGCCCGAGGGCCCCAGGACACAAACGAACTCCCCCTCTTTCGCCTCAAGAGAGATATCTTCCAAGGCGACTATCTCCTCGCCCGTTGTGTTCACGAATTTTTTCGAAAGGTTCTCAATATTAAGTGTAGACATTTCACTTACCGCCAACGCAAAAGATGGCTCTCGATCGCTTTAAACGCCGTATCGAGGAAAAAATAAATGATACCGATGACAATCATGTAGCTGATAACTACGTCCATCGCGAGGAGGCCTGACGCTTCGAGCATCTGCATACCAATTCCCTTGATGCCGAACATCTCTGCGGCGACGACCGTCATCCAGCCCTGGCCCAGGCTGGTGCGCACCCCTGTGAGAATGCCCGGCATGGACGCGGGGAGGATTACTCGCCGCAGAACTGCCCAATCGGATTTCTCGCCCAGCGTTCTGGCCACCTCGACCAAACGCGAATCTACCGCCTTCACTGCGCCATAGGTCGCGAAAAGGGTGATATAGAAAGCGCCGAGGGAGATTAGAAACGCCGCCGCCTGCGTCGTAATACCGAACCAGATTATCGCAAAGGGAATCCAGGCCAACGGCGGTATCGGCCGAAGTGCTGTAATGATGGGCTCAAGGACCTGCTCGGCCTGGCGGAACCAAGCCATAATCAGGCCTACCGCAATGCCCACGCTGATGCCCCACGCCAAGCCAATTGAGTAGTGCCGCAGGCTATGGGAGAGAAAATACAAAATATCTCCGTCGATCAGTAAGCCCGTGAAGGTCGAGGCTACTAGGGTTGGCGAGGGCACCTGATAGGGGGTGAACTTCCCTGTCCAGGCGACCGCCTGCCATAGAAAGAGAAACCCTCCTAACGAGAGCAGGCGCACAGCACGCCCCCGCCAAGCACCGGGCAGCAGGCGCACCACTCCCCCGCTCTCCGAATCCCCGGCACTCTTGGAAACAGACAGTTCCTTCATTCCCTAATATTTTTTCAGATCAGGATGCTTCGCCACCACCTTGTCGTAGAAGGTGAAGTCAAAAAGCTTATTCATCGCAAGTGGCTTTTTGAAGCGGCCCATTTTTACCTGAAACTTATTATAAGCAATCGTGCCATTTACGATCTTGTGCGGATTAGCCGTCCAGTTCATGAAGGGCGAGGCGAGGACGTCCTTGGCCATTTTCGCCGATATGACTTTGGAGCCGATTTTCTTGGAGAGAATTTTTGCCGCCTCTCCGTGGTTTTCTTTTAGCATACGAATGGCCCGCAGATTAAGCTCGACGAGTTTTTCAATCCGCCTTGGGTACTTGTTAATCAACTCTTGTCTAACAAACAAAACCGAGCCAGGCTGTCCGGGGAGGATTTTCTTGCCTTCGATGACAGGGCTGTAAGGGATACCCGACCGCCGAATGATGGTGATGATGGGCTCAAGGATCATAGTGGCGTCCACGCGCTGCGCGAGGACAGCTTGCCGCACCTGAGCCGAGCCCATGGGAACAACATCCACCTCCCGCTTTGGGTTTAGACCAAGCTGATCGAGCCACATGAGCAACATAACGTGGGGCGTTGAGCCGGGAGGGAAGGTGGCTATCTTCATGTTCCGTCCGTTTTCTTTCGCAAATTTATGAAAAGCCGATTTCCCCGGGTTGGCCTTGTAGTCCTTGGCAAATTGGTTGCGCCCGATGACCGCCACCTGCTCGGTGACGATGGAGGTCAAGACCTTGGCCTTGATGCCCTTGGCAACTGAAACAATCGAGGGGCCCATGCCAAAGTAGGCAATATCAAGCTGCCCAGCGGCAAAAGCCTGGACGATGGGCGGACCCGAACTGAAACGAAATTCCTTGACCCGAACATTCATCTCTTTGCCATACCAACCTTTGGCCGCCTTAATGAATTCAGGGGCCGAGGGGAAGATCGGCATATATCCAACCTTAAATAAAGGCTTATCGGCAGCTTCAGCCCCACCACCCTGGACTGGCAAAATCAATAAGCTCAACAAAATCAGTACGGTTCCAAAAATACGGAAACCTTTTCCGGTGTATTTCATTAGTTTTGCTCCTTACTGAAAAACGAATGACCTTAGATACTCACAAATCCCCATAATTTGAAGAATGCATATATTTAAATTAACCAACAAGAATAGTCAAGTATACAATAGAAAGAAAAGAGGGGAATATTATTTTATAAGCAACCTTCAAACAATTCAGTTTTAAACGATTTTTTAGCCCGCCGCCGCCCGCGAAAAACCCGGCGGGCATAAAGCGGCAAGAAAATCCGCAGGGCATACAAAAGGGGGAAAAAATTTGGCGGGGGAGTTCGGCTAAATCAAATCTCCGAGAATGGTGCGGATAACCGACTCTTGCGCCTCGATACTCTCGGTTAGTTTGAACTGTACCAGCGCCCTCTTGAGATTTTGCCCCCGGGCACTCCCTTTGAAGTAAACATCTCCCTCCAGATGGTCGGTTAAAAATCTAACCCCCAACTCAAAAGCGATAAGTCGAGTGGCATCAAAAAAATATTCATGATCATTTCCATCAAGAAAATTTCCGGCCACCGAGAAATAGCCGCTCAGCACCGCCCGGCACATATCCGTATCGAAGCGTATTGATTCCCAATCGCCAGCCTCCTCCCCAAACGGGTTGCAGCTTGAGCGAAGGCAGTCTCCAATATCGTAATGCACCAGGCCCGGCATGACGGTATCAAGGTCCACCATGCCAACAGCCTTTTTGGTGTCGGCGTCCAGCATAACGTTATTGACCTTGGGGTCCCCGTGAATTGGTCTGGCGCGCAACTTACCCTCGGCCTTGGCGTTTTCAAGAACGCTCGCCCAACCCCTTCGCTTGGCTATAAAATTTGAGCAAAAATCCATCTCGGAAGATGACTCGAAAGAGGCTAGCGACAGGATCTGTTCAAACCTCTGGAGGTAGAACGGGGTGTCGTGAAACCCCTCCAACGTGCAGACCAGAGCTTCCTGTGGAAGATCGATCAGGAGCCGTTGAAACATCCCGACGGCATACCCGACTTCCGTCGCATGGATCTCATCGTTGATCGTGTCAAAAGAATTCGCAGTAGCGATAAAACTTAAAGCCCGCCAAACGGCCCCATCGGGAGCCCGCCAGCAATCCAGGCCTTGCCTGGCAGGGATAACATGGGGAATCTCCCAGCGCCGATCCCCTCCGGGGAAGTTGCGCTCGATAAGGCTCTGAACGTGCCCAGAAACGGCTCGCAGGTTTGCCATCAATATTTCAGGCTGGTGAAACACCTGCGTATTTATCCGCTGAAGAACAAAGGGCGCCTCATCTTCGGTTTCCGACGTAACCAGGAACGTGCCATTAATGTTCCCGCTTCCGAATTCCTGCACCCCGGCAATACTCCCCCGGAGATTGAACTGGCTGGCGGCGGCAATCAGATCATCCATAATCTTGCCCCGCACACCGGTTGAACACCGCTCCGGCGACCCTTCTACTTGGCCGGAATAATCGGCAACATGACATATGAAGGCCAATCCGGTCCCGTGTGGAACGTCACCTTCTTGCCAAAGACCTCTACCGGTCGATCCTCTTTATGGTTATGACGGAACGGGCCAACGCCAGAATAAACTCTGCCGCCATAAGGCATCTCAGGATGCTCAAATCCGGAATATACGTAATCCCTTCCCCGAATGTTTATTGCAAAACGATAGCCCGCCGGAAGGACAATGCAGGTGGGCCAAATTTCCACATCGAGTTCATATATCTCACCCGGGGTGAGTGGCTGCACCTCATCGTGGGTGTGATAAGGCCTGTAGGGGAGCGAGCGCTCTTTGTCGAGCTTTCTGTGCGAGGCACGGAGCCAGCCCAGCCCTATCGGGGTGTGGGGGTCGTTTGATCCTTGAAAAGTAACTTCACGCATCTCCTCGTCGAACACGCGCAGAGCCAGGAAAATATCCGCGTCCTCGGTCTCAGATGAGATGAAGAGCTTGGCCGCAATGGGTCCGGTAATTTCGGTATCCTCGGCGACAGGCTCTGAAAGATAAGTAAGCCCTTTGCCAAGAGCGTCGTAGGTCCTTCCCCGCGCATTCGACTGGGCATTCGTTTTGAGGGAATAGCTGCCCGAATGCAGGTAGTATTTTGTCCATTCGGTACGAGCAAGAGGCCATTCATTCTCGCCGCGTATGGTGAACTTCTCGCCCGGTTCGCGCACATGGAGGGAGACCTTGGGCTGCTCGCTCCATCCGGTGTCCTCGCCTTTGAGGAAATGCCCTAAAAAGCGCTTCTGAAGGGCTACGCCATAATCGGTATAGAAATGTGTGAAGTGATCGAGACCATGCACCTCAAGCCATTTCTCCGTGCTCGCCGCCCCTAGATACCCCTCGAAGTTTCCACGGGGGTGCAACCCCACACCACCCCAGTTACCCGCCGAAAGAAGGGGCACGTTGACCTTCGATAAATCAGGAATCCGCTCCTTCCAGTAGTCATCAACGAGAGGATGATCAAACAGATCCTGGCCATAGTTCGTCCGATTGGCCCGAAGCTCCTCGTCCGTGAGGGTGTCGGGGCCCGAGCTCCATTCACCGTTGATGCGGCTGCGCCAGTCCTTGCCGCCCCGACCATTCTGCCGGAGCGTAACCGTGTCTGTGTACCAAAGATCCGCAAACTGGCAGAGGATGCCGCCGTGGTGGCTGAGGTCGCGGTATAGATCGCACGCCCCCTCCCAAACGCACATGGCAGCCAGATGGGGCGGCTGAAGCGCCCCGACAGCCCACTGGTTCATGCCGTAGTAGGAAATACCATTAAGACCAACTTTGCCATTGCTCCAATCCTGGACACCGGCCCACTCGATAACGTCGTAAAAATCTTTTCGCTCGCGGGGGGACCACACCTCCATATAACCCGGCGAGCGGCCCGCGCCCCGAGAATCCACCCGGACACAAGCGAAGCCATCGGGCACCCATTTTTCTGGATCAATGAGTTCCCAATTCTGATAGAGGTTCGAGGTTCCCTGTGTGCACTCAGGGAATTTCTCGGTCATTATTTCCCATTGAGCCGGATAGCCATCTTTTAAATGCAGCCATTTGGCATAAGGGCCGTAGGACATAACGACAGGATATTTCTCGTCATCATCGGGACGAAACACATCACAGCGCAGGACAACGCCATCATCCATCTCAAGCGGAACATCCCAGTCAATCCGCATACCCGTGCGCACTTCACTTTTATAATCGCTCATTTCAAACCTCCCCTTTCAATTAATGAGTCATGATGAATAACGAAACCGATGAGCCGAATTATTGATGCGGCTCTTTTTTGTTATTTTTTCCTACGCTTTTTTTTAGCCGTTTTCATCTCTTCTCCTGCCAGGGACCGGTAAAGATCAATCACGCTCGCTGGATCGTCCTCGCCATGACTCATCCGTGCCGTCGCCTGATAAAGCTGGCAGCGAAGTGCGGTGAGCGGCATGGGCGCCCCTATCTCGCTGGCCGTCGTCAACATATGCTCTGCGTCCTTGACGCACATCCGCGTGGTCGCCTCAGGATCTTTAAAGTCGCTATTGATCATGCGCTCGCCCTTGTGGTCAATCTGCTTCGAGTAGGCCGAACCCGATGCAAGCACCTCTAAAAGCAAATTGCCGTCGATGCCTCCCGCCATTCCAAACGTGAGGCCCTCGGCAAGAGCCGTTCTATTAAGCTCGCTTACGGTGTTGACCACAAGTTTCATCAGCGCGCCACGCCCGCTCGCCCCCATATAGTACTGGCGAAGGGAAATTTTTCGCACTACGGGCCTAACGCGTCGCCAGGCCGCCTCATCGCCGCCAATCATTACCGTCCCCCCGCACTCGCGGGTAATTTGCCGGTTGCCGCTAATTGGGGCATCGAGATAGAAGGCTCCTTTTTCTGCGAATGCAGCCGACATTTTCTCAGAAGTCGGAGGCAGGACCGTGGAAAAATCCACCACAACACACCCGCGACCAAGACCCGATATCGCGCCGCCATCGCCGAGCAGAACATTCTCCACATCGGCATCGCCAGGAACCGAAAGCATGAGCACCTTCGCACCACGGGCAGCCTCTTCGATGGATGTAGCGACAGTGCCGCCAAGGACTTCGAACTCCCTGACCCGCTTTTGATCAAGATCAAAACCAACGACCTCGAAGCCATCTTTCAATAGATTGGCCGCAATTGCCCCGCCCATCCTGCCCAAGCCGATAAAACTAATTTTTTTTACCATGCCATTTCTCGCTGAAATTAATAAAGATTTTTTCGGTACACATATTTTCGCTCGGCCAGTTATGCACCTTGATCCAACACCTCGTACACCTCCGGGTTAACTACCGTAGTAGGCCGCTTGCCACGGAAGAAATCGAGAATGGTCTGGGTCGAGTGAACAAGGGTGTTGAGAATGGCATCCTCTCCCCTGCCGCCCAGGTGCGGCGTTAGCACCACGTTTTCCATCTTGAAAATAGGGTGATCGAAATCAGGCGGCTCCTCGGGAAATACATCGATTCCGGCACCCTGGATGACACCGCTTGAAAGCGCCTCAGCCAGATCATCAAGATGGACTACCGGTCCGCGCGAGATGTTAAACAAACAGGCACTTGGCTTCATCTGCTTCAAAAAATCACGGTTGATGATTTCGGTGGTCTCGGGCGTCAACGGAACATGGCATGTCAGAAAGTCAGACTCACGAGCAAGTTCTTCGAGCGAAACGAAGCGGACACCGAGAGAATCCGCCGTTTCCCTATCCTCTACAATATCGGTAGCAATGACCTCCATGTCAAAAACCTTTGCTCGCTTTGCCACCTGCTTGCCAATATTGCCGAAACCCAAGATACCAAGCGTCGTGCCGTTAATCGGGCGCATGGCAGGCTGAATTTCGCGCCACTGGCCCTTGCGGATGTTCTTGTCGAGCCAGGGTATACGCCGACAGACACCTATCAAGTGACCGAAAAAATGCTCGGCTACCGAGTCAGAGTTCTGGCCTGCGGCGTTCGTGACGACGATTCCCCGTGATGTGGCGGCGGGAACATCAATGTTATTGTAGCCCACCCCGGCACGGGTAATTACTTGGACGTTGGGCGCGTTTTCAATCACATGAGGGGTGTAGGGCTCCGCCCCGGCGATGACCGCAGTGACGTCCGAAAGGCACGCAATCACGTCCTCCTCGGGCATGTAGCCCCGGCATTCATCCAGGCGCACCTCAAGACCCTCGTCCACGAGAGGCTGGAAAATCTCCATCGGGTTCTCGAAATTCAAAATAAATGGGGTTCCCACCCAGACAACACCCTTCGCCATGAGACAGCTCCTTACCGAAAAACAAAATTTAATTCAAAAAAATAATTGATTCAAAAATTTAAGAGGAAACCGTCTGCGGCTCAGACAAAGAAACCGGGTCAAGATCCGCCAAAAGGGGCATTACCTCTCGCCCGAAGATCTCGGCCTCCTCAAGGTGCGGCCAGCCGTGCATGATAAATCGATCTACGCCCGCCTCGGCGTATTCTCTTATTTGTGC